>NZ_JBEZKW010000024.1:0-105573 GCF_040651795.1 Streptomyces sp. NPDC048361 | reverse complement strand
CCTGGCCCTTGAGGCCTTGGGGGAGATTGAGGACGAGCGCCCTCAAGGCGCGAACCGGGGTCTGGGGCGGAGCCCCAGGTGCGCCGGGGTCAGGTCAGCGGGAGGCCCGGGGCCGGGTACGTGGCCAGGAGGTCGGCCACCTCGGAGCGGATGGCCGCGAGGGCACCCTCGTCGGCGGACCGGGCCGCCGCGACACCCCGCTCGATCCAGCCCGCGACCAGCGGCATGTGCTCGGCCCCAAGACCCCGCGACGTCAGGGACGGCGTACCGATCCGGATCCCCGAGGGGTCGAACGGCTTGCGGGGGTCGTACGGCACGGTGTTGTAGTTGACGACGATCCCCGCCCGGTCGAGCCCCTTCGCCGCGACCTTGCCCGACACGTCGCGCGAGGTCAGATCCATCAGGATCAGGTGATTGTCCGTGCCGCCCGACACGAGGTCGAACCCCCGGTCCAGCAGCGCCTGCGCGAGCGCCTTCGCATTGGCCACGACCTGGTGCGCGTACGCGCAGAACGCCGGCTGCGCCGCCTCGTGCAGCGCGACGGCGATCGCCGCGGTGGTCTGGTTGTGCGGCCCGCCCTGAAGCCCGGGGAAGACCGCCTTGTCGATGGCCTTCGCGTGCTCCTCGCGGCACATCAGCATCGCGCCCCGCGGCCCCCTCAGCGTCTTGTGCGTCGTCGTGGAGATGACGTCCGCGTACGGCGCGGGCGAGGGGTGGGCGCCGCCCGCGATGAGCCCCGCGATGTGCGCCACGTCCGCGACGAGCACCGCGCCCGCCTCCTTCGCGATCTGGGCGAAGGCGGCGAAGTCGATCGTGCGGGGCAGCGCCGTACCCCCGCAGAAGATCACCTTGGGCCGCTCCTTCAGGGCGAGGTCGCGCACCTCGTCGAAGTCGATGAGCCCCGTGTCCGCCCGCACCCCGTACTGCACCCCGCGGAACCACTTGCCGGTCGCCGAGACGCCCCAGCCGTGCGTGAGGTGGCCGCCCATGGGCAGCGCCATGCCCATCACGGTGTCGCCCGGCTCGGCGAAGGCGAGGTACACGGCGAGGTTGGCGGGCGAGCCCGAGTACGGCTGGACGTTGGCGTGCTCGACGCCGAACAGGGCCTTGGCGCGCCGCACGGCGAGCATCTCGACCTTGTCGATGTTCTGCTGGCCCTCGTAGTAGCGCCGGCCCGCGTACCCCTCGCTGTACTTGTTCTGCAGCACCGTCCCCGACGCTTCGAGGACGGCCGTCGAGACGTAGTTCTCGCTGGGGATCAGGCGCAGGGTGTCGGACTGGAGCCGCTCCTCGGCGGCGACCAGACCGGCCAGCTCGGGGTCGGCGGCCAGCAGGGCGGGGTGGGAAAGGGGAAGGCTCATGGCGTCCTCCGGGGTCCGTGGTCGGGTTCCCGGGGTGCCCAGGCGGGCGGCACCTCTGCGGCAGGCCGCGCGCGGCTCCCCCGGGGTCGCTTCCCCGCTCGCCAGTCGCCGCGCGTACCGACCACCCTACCGGCCGCCTCGAACGGCAAGGTTTCCCCGTCCGGCATCCGAGCGACGATAGAAAAGGGCACCATCGACGCCCCATGCCGCATGACGATCGGAGAACCCGTGTCGACCCACGCAGCGACCGAAGACGCCATCCGTTCCGCCGAGGCACACAGTGCGCACAACTACCATCCCCTGCCCGTCGTCGTCGCCTCCGCCGAGGGCGCCTGGATGACGGATGTCGAGGGCCGGCGCTATCTGGACATGCTGGCCGGATACTCGGCGCTCAACTTCGGCCACGGCAACCGCCGTCTCATCGACGCCGCCAAGGCCCAGCTGGAGCGCGTGACGCTCACGTCGAGAGCGTTCCACCACGACCGCTTCGCCCAATTCTGTACGGAACTCGCGGAGTTGTGCGGCAAGGAGATGGTGCTGCCCATGAACACGGGGGCGGAGGCGGTGGAGACCGCCGTCAAGACCGCCCGCAAGTGGGGGTACAAGGTCAAGGGCGTACCGGACGGGCAGGCGAAGATCGTCGTCGCCCGGAACAACTTCCACGGCCGTACGACCACGATCGTCAGCTTCTCCACCGACCCGGAGGCCCGCGCGGATTACGGCCCCTACACGCCGGGCTTCGAGATCGTCCCGTACGGCGACCTCACCGCGATGCGCGCCGCGGTCACCGACACCACCGTGGCCGTGCTCATCGAGCCGATCCAGGGCGAGGCGGGCGTACTGGTCCCGCCGCCCGGATACCTGGCGGGTGTACGGGAGTTGACGCGCGAGCGGAACGTGCTGTTCATGGCGGACGAGATCCAGTCCGGGCTCGGCCGCACCGGGAAGACCTTCGCGTGCGAGCACGAGGGCGTGGTGCCCGACGTCTACATCCTCGGCAAGGCGCTGGGCGGCGGCGTGGTGCCGGTGTCGGCGGTCGCCGCATCGGCGGAGGTGCTCGGCGTCTTCCGGCCGGGCGAGCACGGCTCGACGTTCGGCGGCAACCCGCTGGCCTGTGCGGTGGCCCTTGAGGTCATCGCGATGCTGCGCACCGGCGAGTACCAGCAGCGGGCCACCGAGCTCGGCGACCATCTCCACCGCGAGCTGGGCCTGCTGACCGGCGGGGGCGCGGTCGAGGCGGTCCGCGGGCGCGGCCTGTGGGCGGGCGTGGACATCCATCCCTCGTACGGCACCGGGCGCGAGATCTCGGAGAAGCTGATGGGCCGCGGGGTCCTGGTCAAGGACACCCACGGCTCGACCATCCGGATCGCCCCGCCCCTGGTCATCAGCAAGGAGGACCTGGACTGGGGGCTGGACCAGCTGCGCTCGGTACTCGACGAGCGCTAGGCACTCAAGCGTCAACTCGGTGTGGCTGAGGGGCAGTTCGAGCCCGCACAGAACACGCTGAGTGCAGTCTTGAGGGTGTTCTCCTGTTCGGGCCACGCGTCGGCGGGGGCGGCGGACAGGACGGCGTACTGATCGCCGCCGGGCGTCAGGAAGGCGTAGTCCGCCACCTGGCGCCGGTGGCCGAGCTCCTGGTTGTCGTAGGCGTACACGAGACGCGCCACCGGTCCGGTGATGCCGGGCACGGTGGCGTCGTCGGCGAGGCTGATCTCCTGATACCCGGGGTTCTTCGCGAGCTCGCCCGAGGTCTGCTTCAGCGCGTCGTACGGGGTGAGGGCGGACCCGCCGAGCGCGTAGACCTGGATCAGCCGCTTGCGGTCGGGGGAGTTGAAGAAGACACCCTTGGCGCCCTGGTCCTCGCGGGTCCAGCCCTGCGGCACGTAGAGCCTGAACCCCTTGGGATCCTGGGCGAGTTGGAAGCCGACGGGCACGGTCGCGCTCGGTGACGCCGACGGTGACGGTGATGCCGTGAGCGACGGGCCGCCCTTGCCGTCACCGGTGCGGTCCGGGGTGTCGGAGGGTGCGCCGGACGCGGACGAGGAGGGTGCGGCCTTGGCGTGGCCGTGGCCGCCGCGCGCCATCAGATAGCCCCCGCCCGCGCCGGCCACCGCGACGACGATCAGCGCGACCAGGACGGCGACGGGCACGCGCCGCCCGCGGCGCGGCTCGGCGGGCGCCAGGGGGTCGGGCCGGTACCCGGACACCGGGTAGCCATCCGGGTTCCAGGACACGGGGTAGCCATCCGGATTCCCGGACACCGGATACCCGTCCGGGTTGCCGGACACCGGATACCCGTTTGGTGTCCGGGAGCCGTCACTCCCCGGCGCGGGCGATGCGGACGGGGGCCCGGGCGGCGCGGCCGGCGCCGGAGGAGCCGCCGGGGGCACCGCCGGGACGGCCGGTGCCTGAGGAGCCGGGGGCCCGGACGTCACGGGCGGAGCCGAGGGCCCGGGCGCCGCCGGAGGAGCCGCGGATCCGGACGTCACCGGCTCCCACTTCTGGGTCTCCGCGTTCCAGCGGACCTCGCCGTGGCCACCGCTCACCGCGCGCTCACCCGCCGATCAGGGCGTGGACGCGCTGGACCAGCGCCTCGCCGGACGCGAGCAGGCCCGTGAGGGAGGTGGCGCCCGCGAGGAGTTCACCGAGCCGGGCCAGACGCCCCGGCGCCGCCCGGCCGTCGGTGCGGATCTCGTCCTCGGTGTCGGCGAGTTCGGCGTCCAGGACGCGGGTGCGGTCGTTGACCACGAGCTGGGTGAGCCCGGCCCTGAACTCGACGATGGCGTCCAGGAGTTGACGGTGGGCCTCGTCGTCGGCGGAGCCCGCGTGGTAGGTGCTGTGCACCGTGTTGTGGTCGCCCACCGAGACCGATCCGGTCACTCCGCTGATCTGCACGGACCGCTGGGCGCGGTCCCGGCGCGCCTGGTCCCGGCCCGCCTGGTCCCGGTCCTGCTGCGTGCTGTCCTCACCCGGCATGGTCATCTCAGCCCTCGTTCGTGACGGTGTTGTGGTCGCCGACGCTGATAGCCCCGCGGGCGTTCTCGATCATGACGCCGCCCTGGGCGATCTGGACGATCTTCTGCTCGAACTGCCCGGTGTCGTAACCGGCTTCGTACAGCGCGCTGCGCACGCCGCTGGTCACCCGGTCCTCGATGGACTTCACGTAGCGCCGGCAGTCCATCGCCTGGAAGAGCGAGGCCTCGGGCGCCGCGGCGAGCTCGCGCACCGAGCGGGCCGGACCGTCGGGCAGCGCCCGCGCGTACCCGCCGGTCAGGCGGACCCAGCCGGAGCCGACGGCGCGGACCAGGACGACCAGGGAGGCCACGAGCGAGCCCGGGGTGCGCCGCAGCGCCCAGCCGGCCTTGCCGAGCGGGGAGCGGCAGCCGAAGTCGTGCGCGGTGCGGTCGGCGCGGAAGAAGTCCTCGCGCAGCGGGGCCAGGATGTGCGGGGCGATCTCCAGGACCAGCATGCCACCCTGGGTGTGGACGCGTACGAAGACGGTGGTGACGAGGTGTTCCTCCCAGCCGCCGACCCGGATCCGCAGGAAGTGCCGGCGCGCCTCGCCGCCCTCCTCCAGAGCGGCCGAGCGGTGCTGCTCGAAGTCGCCGTCCCGGTACGGGGCGGCGGTGCGCGAGGGCAGTCCGTCGACGGGCAGGAAGACGTACTCGGCCACCTCCAGCTGGCGCAGCCGGTCGCGTACGGCGGTGGCCCGGTCCGGCGCGGTCGGCGCGGGGATGCGCAGCTGCGTGATGAGGGGCTCGACGATGCGCAGGATCTCCGCGTTGCTGATCGGCTCGGGGCGTTGTTCGCCGAGCGACTTGCGGGGGCGCAGCTGGATGGAGACCGACCAGGGGTCGAGGGCGTCGCCCGCGCCGCGGAAGGGCGCGTCGGCGCGGTAGACCGCGAGCGGGGCGTGCTGCTCGGCGCGGATCAGGGCGCTGAGGCGCTGGAGCCGGCCGTTGTCGTTGTTCTGCGCGGGGTCGGCGGCGAAGTCCTTGAAGCCGTCCGGGGAGAGCTCGTTCGCCATGATCCGGCCGAGCTGGAGGCGCCGCAGGACCACACAGAGCGCGAGGACGGCGAAGCAGCCGAGGATGCCCCAGCCGAGGCCGGGGCTGAACCCCTCGTCCGCCGCGGTGACGGCGGTGCCGCCGAGGAGCTGGGCGGGCCCCGCGACGAGCGGCGGGACGGCGTTGCCCGAGCTGCCGTAGGCGTCGCCGTACGGGTCCTCGTAACTTCCGTAGGAGTCGTGCGTGGAGGAGTCGTAACCGCCGAAGAGGGAGATGACCACGGCGATGGCGAACACGGTCAGCAGAATGCGGCCCCACCAGCGCAGCAGGAAGGCGGGCACGGTGCGGTACCAGGGCGCGGTGCGCGCCGTGCCGCGGACGAGGCGGCCGACGCCGATGTAGAGGGACGGCACCACGAACAGGAAGAGGATGGCGTAGCGGGTGACGACCGCGCTGAGCACCCAGAAAGCCAACGTGCCGACCGCCCAGGCGAGTTCGAGGGTACGGGCGCGCAGCGCGTGGGCCAGGACGCGGGCCGCGTCGAAGCCGAGCGAGGGCGCGGTGACCCGCTCCTCGTGGACGTACAGCTCGTCGATGACCGCGTCGCGGTACTCCCCGTCGAGATAGGTGCCCGCCGCCATCAGGCGGGTCGCCTCGCTGAGCGAGGGATGCACCGGCGGCAGCCCGCCGGGCCGCGCATCCGACGGTTGTGCCTGCTGCGGCACCTGAGCGTGCGTCATGTCCTGTTCCCCCGGGGCGACGGGCGTACGCCGCATGCCTCAACCCGCTTGGGCGGAAGAGGTGTTCCAGGGCGCCGCCAGCTGGACATGGTAGCGGCGCGTCACCTCGCGCGCCGCCCTGTTCACACCCTTCCCACCACCCTGCGGGGGGCATCACGCGGGAGCAGAAGGGGCACGCGGGGGCGCACCGCGGGTCGGGCGCGGCCCGCCGGGCAACAGCCATGGGACTCGTACGGCCCGCCGGGCGACAGCGGTCGGGCTCTCGCGGTGCGCCACGGCGACGGCCGTCAGGCTCTGATCACGTGTGGCAGGAACCTGGCGTACTCGTCCGTGATGAGCCCCGACGACTCGCGGATGCCCAGCCCCGCCGCCTCGTCCTCCACGACCCATGCCCCGAGGACGACCCGGTTGCCGTCGAAGTCGGGCAGCGGCGCCAACTCCTGGTAGCAGCACGCCTCTTCTGGCGTGGGGGCCGGCCCGGAGCCCGGCGGGTGGAGGGTGACGCCCGCGCCCTCGCGGCCGAGCAGCGGCTTGGCGGCATATCCCCGCCCGGTGGGGAGGTCGCGCGGCCCGTCCAGGTAGGCCGGGACCAGGTTGGGGTGGCCGGGGTACAGCTCCCAGAGGATCGCGAGGAGCGCCTTGTTGGAGAGCAGCATCTTCCAGGCGGGCTCGATCCAGCACGTCGTGCCGGTGCCGCCGCCGTTGTCGAGGGTGTCGAGGACCTGCGGCCCGAACACGTCCGAGGCGAGCCACTCCCACGGGTACAGCTTGAAGCAGGCGCGGATGAAACGGAGCCGCTCGTCGACGAAGCGGCCGGTGACGCTGTCCCAGCCGATGCTCTCCACCGACAGGGCAGCGGTGTCGAGGCCGGCCTGCTCGGCGGTCTCGCGCAGATAGGCGACGGTCATGAGGTCCTCGCCCAGCTCGTCGCTGTCCGAGTGGGCGAAGTGGACGGGCCCGGGCGGCAGCAGCGGGGCCTGGCGCCGCCAGGCCTCGACGAGGCGTTCGTGCAGCGAGTTCCACTGGTCGGCACCGGGGAAGCGGTCCTCCATCCAGAACCACTGCGCGCTCGCCGCCTCGACGAGGGAGGTCGGGGTGTCGGCGTTGTACTCCAGCAGGGTGGCGGGTCCCGTGCCGTCGTACCGCAGGTCGAACCGGCCGTAGAGGGAGGGTAGTTCGGCCCGTCTGCGCCAGGATTCGGCGACCAAGTCGGCGAGGCGGCCGTCCATGATGCCGAGGTCGGCGAAGCGTCCCTTGTCGACGATGTGGGCCGCCGCGGCGAGGCACATGGCGTGCAGCTCCTCGACGGTCTCCTCCAGCGCCTCGACCTCGTCCGGCGTGAAGGAGTAGTAGGCGCTCTCGTCCCAGTAGGGGCGCAGCGAGTCGTCGGGGTAGCGGGTCAGCGGGTAGATCACGCCCTGTTCCTCGACCGTCCGCTGCCAGTCGGGGCGCGGCTGTATGCGATGGCGTTCCATGTGGTGGCCCTACGTCGTTCCTGTGCCCGTGGGGGGCGGGTGGCCGGGTAGCCGGGTAGCCGATGCGGCCGTAGCCCCTCAGCCGTCGGCTACTCGGCTACTCAGTTACTCGACTACTCAGTTGCTCGACTACTGAGTTACTCAGCCGCCACTGCTGCCGCCGTCGCTGCCGTGGCCGAACCCGCCGCGCGAGACCCCGGACTTGTCGAAGGAGCCGCCGGAGAGCTTGCCGCCCCGGCTCTTGCCGCCGTAGTAGTACTGACCGGTGCCGCCGCTCTTGCACTGGTACGACGGCAGTTCCTTGTACGTGTGCGGGTCGACGCACCGCTTGTCGGGCTCGTCGCTGCACGCGGTGAGCGTGGCGGCGAGCACACCCATCCCGCCGAGCACCACCGTGGTGGACCTGAACCTGCGCATCGTGCGACCTCCCCCGTCGACGTACTGGCTTAAGTGGGACGCGTTCGGGCCACACCCTAGTTCCCGGGATCCGGCGACCCACCCCCGGGCTTTCTCCGGCGGCCCGGCCTGCGACTACAGTCCCGGTGTGTTCCTTGGGATGATCTGCGCGCTCGCCTCAGCGGTCTGCTTCGGCACGGCCACCGTCCTCCAGGCCGCCGCGACGCGCGCCGCCGAGCCCAGTACGGGGGCGGGGGCCGGTTCCGGGGTCGACGCGGCGCTGCTGCTGCGCGCGGTGCGCCAGTGGCGCTATGTCGTGGGGCTCGCGCTCGACGGGCTCGGCTTCGTCTTCCAGATCGTCGCCCTGCGCTCGGTGCCGATCTACGCGGTGGGCGCGGCGCTCGCGGCGTCCCTCGCGGTGACGGCGGTGGTCGCGGCGCGCGTCCTGAAGGTACGGCTCTCCGGTACGGAGTGGGGGGCGGTCGCGGTGGTGTGCGCGGGGCTCGCCATGCTCGCACTGTCGGCCGGCGCCGAGGGCGACGACGCAGGCCCGGCCTCGCTGCGCTGGTGGCTGCTGGGCGTTGCGGCGGCGGTGCTGGCAGCCGGGGCGCTCGGGGGCCGGCTGCCGGGACGCGCCCGCGCGCTGGTGCTCGGCCTCGGCGCGGGCTGCGGCTTCGGCGCGGTGGAGGTCGCGGTGCGCCTCATCGACGACCCCTTCGACCTCACCAACCCCGCGTTGTACGCGCTGCTGCTCGGCGGGGGCGCCGCGTTCCTGCTGCTGACGTCCGCCCTGTCGCGCGGCTCGGTCACCACGGCGACGGCCGGCATGGTCATCGGCGAGACCATCGGCCCGGCCGTGGTGGGCGTCGCCTGGCTGGGCGACCAGTCCCGCGCGGGCCTGGGCTGGCTGACGATCGCGGGCTTCGCGGTAGCGGTCGCGGGCGCCCTCGCGCTGGCCCGCTTCGGAGAGGCGCCGGGGACGGCGCCGGCGCCGGTGCGCGAGGGCCAGGGCCAGGGCTAGGGCTTGGGTGCCGTCGGCGGGCGCGCTGCCCCGGCTCACCTCCGAGTGCCGGGCCGCTCCTGGTAGCGGGGGCTCAACGGCCGGACCCGCCTCCCTGGGCGGCGGGTAGCGGGGGGCCCAGCCACCCGCCCCGCGCCCTCAGGGCAGCACCCGCATCAGCGCCTCCAGCGCCCCCGCCCATTCGCTGTCCGAAGGCGTTCCGTAGCCGATGACCAGGGCGTCACGGCGGGGTTCGCGGGCGGCGGGGTGGTGGTAGCGGGAGAGCCCCTCCAGGGCGAGGCCCTGCCAGGTGGCGCCCTGGACCACGGAGCGTTCGGTGCCGGGCGGGAGTTCGAGGAGGACGTGCAGGCCCGCCGCGACGCCGGAGACGTGCAGGTGGGGGGCGTGTTCGGCGAGGGCCGTCACCAACTGGTCGCGGCGGCGCCGGTAATGGAGGCGCATGCCGCGTACGTGGCGGTCGTACGCTCCGGAGGAGATGAACTCGGCGAGGGTGAGCTGGTCGAGAGCGCCGCACGACCAGTCGGCCGCGCCCTTGCCCTCGGCGACCTCGCCCACCAGGTGTTCCGGCAGCACCATCCAGCCGAGGCGGAGCCCGGGGGCGAGGGACTTGCTCACGGTGCCGAAGTAGACGACGTGCTCGGGGTCGAGTCCCTGCAACGCGCCGACCGGCTGGCGGTCGTAGCGGAACTCGCCGTCGTAGTCGTCCTCCAGGATCAGGCCGCCGGTGGTGCGCGCCCAGTCGACGGCCGCCGCCCGCCGGTCGGGCAGCAGCGGAAGACCGATCGGGAACTGGTGCGCGGGCGTCAGCAGCACCGCGCCCACACCGCGCCGCTCCCCCAACTCGCGGGTCCGCGTGCCCAGTTCGTCGAGGGGCAGCGCCGCGGTGCGCAGCCCCGCCTCGGTCAGCACCTTCCAGTGGAAGTCGAGCCCGTACGCCTCGACGGCCACCTCACGCACCCGGCGGGCCCGCAGCGCCCGGCTCATCAGCATCAGCCCGTGCACGAACCCGGAGCAGACCACGATGCGTTCGGGCGAGGCGTACACGCCGCGGGCGCGGGCCAGATAGTCGGCGAGGGCCGTGCGCAGCTCGATCCGGCCGCGGGGATCGCCGAGTCCGAACGCCTCGTGCGGGGCGGCGGTCAGCGCCCGGCGGGCCGCCTTGAGCCATTCGGCGCGCGGGAAGGCGGCGAGGTCGGGCGAGCCCGCCAGCAGGTTGTAGGTGGGGGTGCGGCGGGTGGGGAGGCGGCGGGTGTGGCTGCGGTCCTGGCGGGCCTCGGCACGCCGGGCCACCCGCGTGCCGGAGCCCTGGCGCGCGGTGAGCCAGCCCTCCGCGACCAGCTCGGCGTAGGCGTCGGCGACGGTGTTGCGGGCGACCCCCAGGTCGGCCGCGAGCGTGCGCGAGGACGGCAGCCGGGTACCGGGCGTGAGGCGTCCGCTGCGTACGGCGTCGCGCAGGGCGCCCATGAGACCGGCGCGCAGGCCGCCCGCGCCGCCCAGGTCGATGTGCAGATCGACACCGAGTGTTTCCGTGGAAGTGGCCCAAGATCTCACCATGGAAATGGACCATACCCGTGTGCCACACGCACCGTACCTTCGTTGCATGACGACGAACGAGAAGACGAACCAGACCGCGCAGTACGCGCCCGAGCACACCCCCCGCCTCGCCTGGGCCAAGGCCGCGCCCGAGGTCTACAAGGCCATGATCAAGCTGAACGCCGTCGCCGAGCAGGGCTTGGACCCGGTCATCGCCGAGCTGGTCAAGATCCGCGCCTCGCAGCTCAACCACTGCGCGCTCTGCCTGGACATGCACACCAAGGACGCACTGGCGGCCGGCGAGTCGGTGGAGCGGATCATCCAGCTCAGCGCCTGGGGGGAGTCCGCGCATTTCTACACCGCGAAGGAGCTCGCGGCCCTGGAGCTGACCGAGGCGATCACCGTCCTCACCGACGGCTTCGTACCGGACGACGTGTACGAGAAGGCCGCCAAGCAGTTCGACGAGCCCGAACTCGCTCACCTCATCGCCGTCATCACCGTCATCAACGCCTGGAACCGCTTCGGCGTGACCACCCGTGGCGTCCCGGGCCACTACACCGCAGGCATGTACAAGTGAGCTTTGGCGTACGGGAGTTCCGGGTTCCCGGGCAGGTCTACCTGAGTCTCGCGGGGCTCGGTGCGGCCGCCAAGCGGGGCCTGGGTGACCCGGCCCTCGCCGAACTGGTGATGGTCCGGGCCTCCCAGCTCAACCACTGCGCCTTCTGCCTGGACATGCATCTGGCCGCGGCGCGCGAGGGCGGCGAGTCCGAAGAGCGGCTCGGTCTCCTCGCCGCGTGGCAGGAAGCCGGTTCCGTCTTCAGCGAGCGGGAGCGGGCCGCGCTCGCCTTCACCGAAGCGGTCACGGTCCTCACCGAAGGCTTCGTACCGGACGATGTGTACGAGGGCGCCGCCGCGCACTTCACCGAGGCCCAACTCGCCCATCTCATCGCGGCGATCACCGTCATCAACAGCTGGAACCGGCTGATGGTGACCCGCCGTACAGCACCTGGAGAGACGCAATGGCACAGCTGAACCCCGCCGCCACCTTCCGCGCCCTGCACCAGGGACGCGCCACCGGCGACCCGCTGATCCTGCCGGGACCGTGGGACGCGGCCAGCGCCCGCGTCTTCGAGGAGGCCGGCTTCCCGGCCCTGGCCACGCCGAGCGCGGGGGTGTCGGCGTCGCTGGGGTACGAGGACGGATCGACCCCGGCGGACGAGATGTTCGCCGCCGTGGCCCGGATCGTCCGGTCGGTGTCGATCCCGGTGTCGGCGGACATCGAGGCCGGCTACGGCCTCGCGCCCAAGGAGCTGGTGGAGCGGCTCCTGGAGAGCGGCGCGGTCGGCTGCAATCTGGAGGACTCCGAGGACGGCGCCCTGAAGGACCCGGCGCGGCACGCCGACTGGCTGGCCGAGGTACGGGCCGAGGCGGGCGACCGGATCTTCGTCAACGCCCGCGTCGACACGTATCTGCGCGGCCGGCCCGAACGGGACGAGACCATCGCGCGGGCCCGCGCCTATGTGGCGGCCGGCGCGGACGGCGTCTATCCGATCGCCGCGCCGCCGGAGCACCTCCCCCAGATCGCCGCGGCCGTGCCGGTACCGGTCAACATGGCGGCCCTGCCCGACGCCCCGACACCGCGCCGCCTGGGCGAACTGGGCGCGGGGCGCGTCACGTTCGGCCCCGGTCTGCACATCCGCGCGACGCAGGCGCTGCGGGACATCGCCCGCCAGGTCCGCGAACTGTAGCGGCGGTACGCGTGCGGGGCGCCCCCGGTCGGCGGGCGGCGACCAGCAGCCGCCTCCGGACCCCCGTGTGTCAGGGTTTGATGTACAGGAACACAACGAGCGGGGAGTTCGTCATGGGCAATTTTCTTGGTTCCTTCGGCCGCAAGGAGCTGTCGGTCCTGACGGTGCGCGACGCCGATGACATCGTGGCGGCGCTGCGTACGGCGCTGACGGACGCGGGCGAGGTCGAGCGGCCCGGGCTTGAGGCGGCGCTGCGGGTGGCGGAGGAGGCGGCGGCCGTGCCGGAGCGCGAGCTGCGCGGGCGCTGGGTGCGCGAACAGCGGGCATCGGTCGGCTACCTGGGCCCGGACGACGAGTCGGTGCGCGCCGTCAAGGCGCTGCGCGATGCCCAGCCGGAGCTCAGCCTGCTCGCCGCGGTCCAGCTGACCCGGGACGCGGTGCGCGCGTAGCCCACACGCGCCGGAAGAACGGGCGAAGCCCCGGCAGTGGCTGCCGGGGCTTCGTCACGGGTACGTCAACAGACGCGCGGGCGGGCTCAGAAGGCCCGCAGGTACGTCGACCCCCGTACGGGCGGGCTCAGATGAGGCCGAGCTCGCGGACCGCGTCGCGCTCCTCGGTGAGCTCCTTGACGGAGGCGTCGATGCGCTTGCGCGAGAACTCGTTGATGTCCAGGCCCTGGACGATCGAGTAGACGCCGTCCTTCACGGTGACCGGGAAGGAGGAGATGATGCCCTCGGGGACGCCGTAGGAGCCGTCGGAGGGGATGCCCATCGAGGTCCAGTCGCCCTCGGCGGTGCCGTTGACCCAGGTGTGCACGTGGTCGATGGCGGCGTTGGCGGCCGAGGCGGCCGAGGACGCGCCACGGGCCTCGATGATCGCCGCGCCGCGCTTGGCGACGGTCGGGATGAACGTGTCGGCCAGCCACTGCTCGTCGTTGACGACCTCGGCGGCGTTCTTGCCGGCGATCTCCGCGTGGAAGATGTCGGGGTACTGGGTGGCCGAGTGGTTGCCCCAGATGGTCAGGCGCTTGATGTCGGAGACCGTGCTGCCGGTCTTCTTCGCCAGCTGAGAGATCGCCCGGTTGTGGTCGAGGCGGGTCATCGCGGTGAAGCGCTCGGCCGGAATGTCCGGGGCCGAGGCCTGCGCGATGAGCGCGTTGGTGTTGGCCGGGTTGCCGACGACGAGGACCTTGATGTCGTCCGCGGCGTTGTCGTTGATGGCCTTGCCCTGCGGCTTGAAGATGCCGCCGTTGGCGGAGAGCAGGTCACCGCGCTCCATGCCCTTGGTACGCGGGCGGGCGCCGACGAGCAGGGCCACGTTGGCGCCGTCGAAGGCCTTGTTGGCGTCGTCGGTGATCTCGATGCCGCGCAGCAACGGGAAGGCGCAGTCGTCGAGCTCCATGGCGGTGCCCTCGGCGGCCTTCAGGGCCGGGGTGATCTCCAGGAGGCGCAGGTTGACCGGCACGTCCGGGCCGAGCAGGTGACCGGAGGCGATGCGGAAGAGCAGCGCGTAGCCGATCTGGCCGGCCGCGCCGGTGACGGTGACATTCACGGGAGTGCGGGTCATGGCGATCTCCGTAAGAAACAGCAGGTGGTGGGGGGTTTCCCCTCGGCTCCGGGCACCCCGTAAACGCCGGGAACCCGACGTGCGACCGTCTGAATCTTGACGTGAAGAGATGTCCAGCGGTCAGGCTATCCGACCGTGGGGGTTCTACACCCCCGGCGCCCTGTGGGACGGCTCACGCTGATCGATCATCGGCCGGTTGTGGTCGTCGCCGACCACCGGCGACCGCGACAGCCGTCCCTCATCGGCGACCGGGGGGCCGTGGTCGGTCATCGGCGACCAGGGGCCGTGGTCGGTCATCGGCGACCAGGGGCCGTGGTCGGTCATCGGCGACCAGGGGCCGTGGTCGGTCATCGGCCGGTTGTGGCCGTCCCCGTGGCGCAGCCGCTCCTGCCGTCCTTCAGCGTGGCGCATGCCTTGGCGGCCGCGGGCCCGGCCACGGCGAGCATCTTGGTGTAGACGTCGCGGCGGGCGCCGGCCACCACCGCTTCCTGCGCCGCGGCGCCCGCGCCGATCCGCACCCGGTCACCGGGGGCGACCTGCCGGAGCCGGGCCCAGGCGGCACCGCACGTCTTGCTGTAGCGGACCTCGACGACCGCGACGCCGACCTTGACACTGCCCACCGTGCGGACCAACTGGTCGGAGCAGCCCATCACTTCGGGGTCCTGGCCGGCGCACGAGGCGGCCACGCACTTCACCCCCGCGGGCGGCACGGGCGCCGGGGCCGGGTGGCTGGGCGACGCCGACGGACGTGCGGCCACGGGCGCCGTGTCGCTCTTGCCGCGGTCGGTCAGAAGGACCGCCGATGTGACGACGAGGAGCGCGCCGACGACCCCGGCCAGGAACATGACGATCCGGCGCCGGCGCCCCGGCCCGGCGGGCGGCCCGCCCGGTGCGGGCCCCCCGGGTGCCCGGTCGGCGCCCTTTCGCCGTGGCGGCCGGTCGGCATACTCGGCAGCCTTTGCCGCGGCGCCCGGTCCGCAGGCCCGACATCCCCTTGCCGCGGCGGCCATTCGGCGGGCCCCGCAGGCCTCGCGTTCCCCTGCCGCGGCGGCCGGTGGGCGAGGCCCGTGCTCGGTGTCCCGGCGCGCGCCCCGCCCGGCGCCGCGGGTGGCCCGGACGCGCCGGGCGCGGTCCGCGTCCGGTCGGCCCGCATCGCCTCCACCGTGCGCTCGTGCCGCTGCTCGGAGCGGCTCCAGGCCCGCTCGGCCAGCTCCCACATGGTGGTCAGATGGACGGGGTTCGTGCCGGTCACCTCGGCGAGCGCGACGACGGCCGCCTTGGGGGCGAGCAGACGCCCGCCCAAGTACCGCTCCCACGACGTCCTGCCGTACCCGGTGCGGTCGGCCATCGCCGCGACGCTGAGCCCGCTGCGGTCCACCAGCCTGCGCAGCTGACTCGCGAACTCCCCCACCTGCGGGTCGAGTTCGTCCGGCAGCGCCTTCCAGCGAGGCATCGCTTCCCCCAGAGTCGTCGATTCCCCCGGCGTGCACGGCACGCACCCGCCCAGGATGGCAGTTCCCGGGGTGGCGCGCACCGGCGCGCGTTCGGGCGAAGGCGGCGGACGGCGGGTGGTCAGGGGCGGGGGCCGCCCGGGGTGACCAGGCCCGTCTCGTACGCCATCACCACGGCCTGCGCCCTGCTCGCGAGGTCCAGTTTGCTCATGGCGCGGTTGAGGTGGGTCTTGACCGTGGCCTCGCTGATGAAGAGACGGCCCGCCATCTCCAGGTTCGACATGCCGCACGCGGTCAGGCGCAGCACCTCGGTCTCGCGGGCGGTGAGGGCGTCGAGTTGCGCGACCGGGCCGGTCTCGGGCCGCCGGGCGAAAGCCTCGACGAGACGGCGGGTGACGCTCGGCGCGAACAGTCCGTCGCCGCCGACGACGGCCGCGACCGCTGCGAGCAGCCGTTCGGGCCCCGAGTCCTTCAGCAGGAATCCGCAGGCCCCGGCGCGCAGCGCGCCGTAGACGTACTCGTCGAGGTCGAAGGTGGTCAGGACGAGGATGCGCGGCGCGGGGTCGACGGCCTCGGCCAGGATGCGTTCGGTGGCCTCGATGCCGGTCATGCCGGGCATCCGGATGTCCATGAGGATCACGTCGGGCCGGGTCGCGGCGGCCTGGCGCACCGCTTCGGCGCCGTCGCCCGCCTCGCCCACCACCTCCATGCCGGGGGCGGCCCGCAAGAGCCCGGCCAGGCCGGCCCGGATGAGGAACTGGTCGTCGACGACGAGCACCCTGGTCATCCCGATGCGTCTTCTTCCCCCGGAGCCGCCGCTGCGGAGGTCGGCAGGGTCAGGGTCACGGCGAACCCGCCTCCGCTCCGCGGGCCGACGCGGACCGACCCGCCGTAGAGCTTGGCCCGCTCCCGCATGCCAATCAAGCCGTGGCCGCCCCCCGCGCCCACTCTGTCCGAAATCACCTCCCGCCGTTCGCCGCTCGTTCCCTGGTTGACTATGGAGACCACCAACTGGCGTGGTGCATAACGGAGTTCCACATCCGCCCGGGTATCTGCCGCGTGCTTGAGTACGTTGGTGAGGGCTTCCTGCACCACGCGGTAGGCGCACAGCTCGACGCCGGGCGGCAGCGGGCGCGGGGTGCCGGTGACGCGCAGGGCGACGGGCACGCCGGCAGCGCGGATGCGTTCGGTCAGCTCGGCCACGCGGTCGAGGCCGGGCATCGGGGCGCCGGGTGCCTCGTCCTCCACCTCGCGCAGCACCTGGAGCATCCGGCGCAGCTCCTCCAGGGCCTCGGCGCTGGTGCCGGAGATGGTGGCAAGCGCGGCCCGCGCGGTGGGTGGATCGGAGGCGAAGACGAACCCGGCGAGCCCGGCCTGCACGGAGATGACCGACATGTGATGGGCGACCACGTCGTGCAACTCCCGTGCGATGCGGCCGCGTTCGGCCAGGACCTCGCGCCGGGCCCGGTCGGCCTGCTCGACGCGGAGCCGGCGCGCGAGCTCGGTGGAGCGGCGGGCCAGCACTCCGAAGCGGAGCAGGACGAGCACGAAGACGAGGGCCTGGGTGACGACGGAGGGCATGGCGCTGTGCGGGCTGACCACCCCGGCGTACATCCACGCGCCGGCCATGAGGACCCCGCAGGCGACCGCCGTGCGCAACGGGCGCAGCGAGGCCACCGTGTACGTCGAGAGCATCGGCCCGAAGCTCGTCACCACCGGCCAGTACCCATCGGCCACGTACACGACGAAGACGAGGTGCGACCAGAGCAGCACCGCGACCGGCGCCCGGACGCGGAAGGCGAGCGGCAGCCCGGCGAGCGCGGCCAGGGCGTACCCCCAGGCGTCCAGGGCGTACCAGCCCTGCTGCGCGGACTCCTGCGCGAGCACCACGGAGGCACACGTCAGCGCCACGGCCATGAGCGCATCGGCGAACTGGGGGCGGATCCGCATCGTCGCAGCGTAGTCGCGGTGCGGCGGTGGGGCGTCAACTGGGCGTGGTACCACGCAGGTTGTAGTGCGCTCCGGTCTACTGCCGTGGTGGGTAAGGGAGTTCAACCCGGCGCGGGACGACGCGGGCCGCGGGGCGCCCGTAGCGTCCTGGTCCATCAGCACGCGGCGCCGGCCGACCACCGGCACCGTGCGCACCGCA
Source organism: Streptomyces sp. NPDC048361 (assembly GCF_040651795.1). Taxonomy (NCBI): domain Bacteria; kingdom Bacillati; phylum Actinomycetota; class Actinomycetes; order Kitasatosporales; family Streptomycetaceae; genus Streptomyces; species Streptomyces sp. NPDC048361. Next base: position 88,126 of record NZ_JBEZKW010000024.1, on the reverse strand, counting down.
CCACGGGCCACAGCGGGGGACCCAACGGGGGGACCCGGCCCGCCCCTTGAAGGGAAACGATCACCCATGAACGTATCGAAGCGCCTCGTCCTGGCCGTGGCGACCGCCGCGCTCGGCACCGGACTCGCCGTGGCACCGGTGGCGTCGGCGGCACCGGCCTCCGCGAGCGTGGTCGGCACGTACGGCTGCACGTACACCGACAGCCAGCCGGAGATCAGCCGGGGCAGTGCCGGGTCCGCGGTGAAGGAGGCCCAGTGCCTGCTCAAGCACTGGAACGTCAACATCGGCCGGTACGGCGTCGACGGCCAGTTCGGCGCCGACACCGACCACGCCGTGCGTGAGTTCCAGTCCCGGGTGAAGACCATGTGCCACATGCCCGTCGACGGGATCGTCGGGCCGAAGACGTGGAGCGCTCTCAAGCACACCGTCTGCTGAGCACGCGGCTGCCGAGCACCGGAGCATCCACCGAAGAAAGAGACGGCCCGCACTCACCCGGGGGAGAGTGCGGGCCGTCCGCTGCCCGGGGTGCGGCTAGCGCACGGTGAAGTGGACCGCGTCCTCAAGGAACGGCACGTTCAGCCAGGGGCGGGGCTGGGCCATGAGGGCGAGCAGCACGATGGCCACGCCGAGTACTCCGTAGGTGGAGATGTCGGTGAAGCGGGACCTGACGGCGAGCATGCCGACGGACGGCAGCGTCCAGCGCAGGGCCGCGCCCGCCATGAGGGCGGCTCCGATGATGACGAGCCCGACCCGGAAGGCGCTGCCGAACGGCTCGACCGCCACCATGAGCAGCCCGAAGCCGACCGCGAGCAGCACGGAGAGCAGCGGCCACTGGCGGGCGGGCGCGGGTGCGTCGCCCCCTGCGGCCCGGCCGCCGCCCTCGGGGCGCGCGGTGTCCCGGGTGACGGAGGGAGGCCGGCGCGAGCCGCTCGCGCGAGAGGCCGCGTCGGGTTCGCCCTCCACGGGCGCGGAAGGCTCCGCGTCCTTGGACGGCTCGTGACTCGTACCAGCACCCATGGGGTCAGGCCCTTTCGTGTCAGCCCGCAGCGGCGAGCTCGGCCGCTTCGACGACGTTGACGAGCAGTTGGGCGCGGGTCATCGGACCGACGCCGCCCGGGTTGGGCGAGAGCCAGCCCGCGACCTCGGCGACGCCCGGGTGCACATCGCCGACGATCTTGCCGGTCTCGTCGCGGCTGACGCCGACGTCGAGCACGGCCGCGCCCGGCTTCACGTCCTCGGGCTTGATCAGGTGCGGGACACCGGCCGCCGCGACGATGATGTCGGCCTGGCGCAGGTGCTTGGACAGGTCGCGGGTGCCGGTGTGGCACTGGGTGACCGTCGCGTTCTCGGAGCGGCGAGTGAGGAGCAGCGGCATCGAGCGCCCGATGGTGACGCCGCGTCCGACCACGACGACCTCGGCGCCGTTGAGCTCCACGCCGTGCTTGCGGAGCAACTGGATGATGCCGTACGGGGTGCAGGGCAGCGGGCCCGGCTCGTTGAGGACGAGACGGCCCAGGCTCATCGGGTGCAGCCCGTCGGCGTCCTTGGCCGGGTCCATCAGCTCAAGGATGCGGTTCTCGTCGATGCCCTTGGGCAGCGGCAACTGGACGATGTAGCCGGTGCACTCGGGGTTGTCGTTCAGCTCCCGCACCACCGCCTCGATCTCGTCCTGCGTGGCGGTCGCGGGCAGTTCGCGCTGGATGGAGGCGATGCCGACCTGGGCACAGTCGCGGTGCTTGCCCGCGACGTACTTCTGGCTGCCGGGGTCCTCCCCGACGAGCACCGTCCCCAGACCGGGGGTAATGCCCCGCTCCTTCAGGGCCGCCACACGGACGGCCAGTTCGGACTTGATCGCTGCGGCGGTGGCCTTGCCATCGAGAATCTGGGCGGTCATGTTTCCCATTCTTTCAGGGCGACGCATGATCGCCCAAGTTGCACTTGCACAACACATCCAGCGTTCGGCTGGACAAACTTATGTCTTATTTAGAACGATGATCCGCGCAGTGCCGCGGGCAGTGCCGGGGGGCATCCGCTCAGAACAGCTACTCCTCCGCTCGGGCCGCGTCGTCCCCGCACCACCAACGGAGGAAATCCGCCATGAGCTTCGGCGACCCGAACAACCCCTACGGGCAGCAGCCCCAGCAGCCCCCTCAGGGCGCCAACCCGTACGGCCAGCAGCAGGGCGGCCAGCCCGGCTACGGCTACCCGCAGGGCCAGCAGGCCCCGCAGGGCGTCCCGCAGCAGGGGTACGGATACCCGCAGCAGCAGTACGGCGGTGACCCCGCGGGACCGCAGACGATGCCCGGAACCGTCTCCGCGGCCCGCGTGATGCTGTGGGTCATCGCCGGCCTCCAGGCCATCGGTGCCGTGATCATGGTGATCGGGGCGGTCGGCGTGAGCGCCGCGAAGGACCGGGCCGCAGCGCGGGACGACGTCCAGTTCCAGCAGCTCGCCGACTACCCGGTGGGCGTGCTCTACGTGTTCGCGGCCTTTGCGGTGGCCTGGCTCGTTTTCGCCGTCGTGCTCGCCGTGAAGTTCGGCAAGGGCGGCAACGGACTGCGCGTCACCACGATGGTTTTCGCCATCGTGACAGCGGTGCTCGGCATCTACCCGTTCGTCGTCATCGGGCTGATCCACACGGTACTGGCCATCCTGATAGCCGTGTTCGTCGGCAAGGAGAGCGGCGCCCAGTGGTTCAAGCGCCCGCGCTACTGAGCCGGTGAGCTTCGGAGCGCCCGGCTCCGGCCGCTGAACACGAGGGCCGCATCCCGCACGGGGTGCGGCCCTTCGCGCTTCGCGTATCCGAGGCCGCCGGCTCAGTGGAAGAAGTGCCGCGTGCCGGTGAAGTACATCGTCACGCCCGCCTTCTTCGCCGCCTCGACCACCAACTCGTCGCGGACCGAACCGCCGGGCTGGACCACGGCCTCGACCCCGGCGTGGGCCAGGATCTCGAAGCCGTCGGGGAACGGGAAGAACGCGTCGGACGCGGCGTACGAGCCGCGCGCGCGCTCCTCGCCGGCCCGCTCCACCGCGAGCTTCGCGGAGTCGACCCGGTTGACCTGGCCCATGCCGACGCCGACCGACGCACCGTCCTTGGCGAGCAGGATCGCGTTGGACTTGACGGCCCGGCAGGCGATCCACGCGAAGGCGAGTTCCTTCAACTCGGCCTCGCTCAACGCCTCGCCACTGGCCAGCGTCCAGTTCGCGGGGTCGTCGCCCTCGGCCTGGAAGACGTCGGTGTGCTGGAGCACCGCGCCGCCCGATACGGCCTTGAGGTCGCCGGGCTGGTGCGGGGTGCCGTCGACCTTGAGCACCCGGATGTTCTTCTTGCGGGCCAGCACCTCGACCGCGCCGTCCTCGTAGCCGGGGGCCGCGATGACCTCGGTGAAGATTTCGGCGACCTGCTCGGCCATGGCCACCGTCACCGGCCGGTTGACGGCGATGACGCCGCCGAACGCGGAGAGCGGGTCGCACTCGTGGGCCTTGCGGTGCGCGGCCGCGAGGTCGGCGTCGACCGCGATGCCGCACGGGTTGGCATGCTTGATGATCGCGACGCAGGGCTCGTCGTGGTCGTAGGCGGCGCGGCGCGCGGCCTCGGTGTCCACGTAGTTGTTGAAGGACATCTCCTTGCCGTGCAACTGCTCCGCGTTGGCGAGCCCGCCCGGCTGACCGTCGGTGTAGAGGGCCGCGGCCTGGTGCGGGTTCTCCCCGTAGCGCAGGGTCGACTTGCGCTCCCAGGTGGCGCCGAGGAACTCGGGCAGCTGGGCGTCGCCCTCCTCGGGCGCGTACACATTGGTCATCCAGGACGCGACGGCCACGTCGTACGCAGCGGTGTGCTGGAACGCTTCTGCGGCCAGGCGCTTTCGGGCGGTCAGGTCGAAGCCGCCGTTCTTGACGGCGTCGAGGACGGCCGCGTACCGCTGCGGGCTGGTGACGACGGCGACCGAGGGGTGGTTCTTGGCGGCGGCGCGGACCATCGAGGGGCCGCCGATGTCGATCTGCTCCACACACTCGTCGGGGCTCGCGCCGGAGGCGACGGTCTCCTTGAACGGGTACAGGTTGACCACGACCAGCTCGAAGGGGCGCACGCCGAGCTCGTCGAGCTGCGCCCGGTGCGCGTCCAGGCGCAGGTCGGCGAGGATGCCGGCGTGCACCTTGGGGTGGAGCGTCTTGACCCGCCCGTCGAGACACTCGGGGAACCCGGTGAGCTCCTCGACCTTGGTGACGGGCACCCCGGCGGCGGCGATCTTCGCGGCGGTCGACCCGGTGGACACCAGCTCGACCCCGGCCGCGTGGAGCCCTTGCGCCAGCTCCTCCAGGCCCGTCTTGTCGTAGACGCTGACCAGCGCCCGCCGGATGGGCTTGACGGTGTCCGTGTTAACCGAGTTCACCGATCTGAACCTTTCGTCCCTCAATGCGGTAGCCGTTACGGGCCAGGCGCCCCACGACATCGACGAGCAGCGCTCGCTCGACTTCCTTGATCCGCTCATGGAGAGCGGCTTCATCGTCCTCGTCCCGGATCTCGACCACGCCCTGGGCGATGATCGGGCCGGTGTCGACGCCGTCGTCGACGAAGTGGACGGTGCACCCGGTCACCCGCGCGCCGTACGCGAGCGCGTCGCGTACGCCGTGGGCGCCGGGAAAACTGGGCAGCAGCGCGGGGTGGGTGTTGACCACACGCCCCCCGAACCGGGCGAGGAATTCCTTCCCCACGATCTTCATGAACCCGGCCGATACGACCAGGTCCGGCGCGTACGCCTCGGTGGCGGCGGTCAGCGCCGCGTCCCACTCCGCGCGCGAAGCGTGGTCCTTGACCCGGCACACAAAGGTCTCGATTCCGGCCCGCTCGGCGCGCTCCAGGCCGGCGATGGCGTCCCGGTCGGCGCCCACCGCCACGATCTCGGCGCCGTACCCGGCGGGATCGGCCTCGATGGCATCCAGCAGGGCCTGCAGATTCGTACCGGAGCCGGAGACCAGCACCACGAGGCGCGCGGGGCGGGTACTGCCGGGTGGGATCTCGTCAGGGGAGGCGGACGCGGAGGGGGGCGGGGAGGCCACAGCGGGGCTCTTTCTCGCGGACGTACGTCTTTGTGTGGTCATACGAACGAATCGTGCCCCTCGATACGGGGAACTCTACGAAAGCGCCGACCGTCAGCAACGATACCGGCACACCGGACGGCCCCCACGGGACGGGGGCCGGACCGCCAGGTAGCGTCTGCGAGGACGCCGCGAGACGAGACCAGCCCCCTGTGGGCGCGACCAGCCCTCCAGCGGGCGCGTACCAGCCCTCCTGCGGGCGGGACCGGGAACAGGACCGGCCTCACCCACGTGTTCGACTTGACCGACGACGTACTTGTTTCACTTACATGCGAGATGCGACCCCTCTGGCCGGACCGGCCGGTCGCGGGTCCGAGGGGAAGACGTTCACCAGATGCCGGACCGACGCCACCAGCTGTTCGCAGCCCGCCAGTCCTCCTCCCCCGGCTCCTCTCATTCGACGGACCCGGAGGACTCGGGACCGCAGGGCACGGGGAACGGCACCGGAGCGGGCCCCGCCGACGACAACCCCTTCGCCCCGCCGCCCGAGGGCCGGCCCGACCAGCCGTGGCAGCCGCGTCATCCGGTGCACGGGGGACAGGGCGGTCAGGGCGGTCAGGGGGGACAGAGTGGCCACGGCGGCCAGGGCGGCCCTGGTCACGGCCCCGGGCCTGGTCACGGTCCCGGCCAAGGTCCTGGTCAGGGTTCGCCGTGGGGCAGTCAGTGGAGCGACCGGCAACCGGGGCGCGCACCGGGCGGTTTCGGGCAGCGGCCCGAGCGGCCCGAGAGCGGCCCGGGCCAGAACCCGCCGCCCACGCCCGGCCTGCGCTGGGACCCCACCGACCCGGCACAGCGCCGCGCCCGTTACGCGCTGCTCTCCGGAATGTGGGCGTTCTTCTTCGCCCTGTTCGACATGCCGGAGATCGCGCTGCTGCTCGGGTCGCTCGGCCTGTACTGGGCGATCAGCTCGCTGCGAGCCAAGCCCGAGACGCCGCGGGACGCGTCGGCGGCGCCCGCCGACGCCGGGGCTCCGCCCCTGCCGCAGGCCCCGGCGCAGCCGGCCGCGCAGGCCGCACCCCGGCCCGCGCCTCAGCAGGCTCCGCGGCCCGCGCCGGGCAGGCCGCAGGTGACGGCGGCGGTGACCGGTCTGGTCACGGCCGTGCTCGCGCTGATGGTGGTGGCGTCGAGCTTCACCATGCAGATCGCGTACCGCGACTACTACAGCTGCGTGGACGACGCCCTGACCAAGACGGGCCAGCTGTCCTGCAACGACCTCCTGCCGAAGAAGCTGGTTCCGCTCTTCGGCGTGAAGGAGTAGCTGTCCGGAACGGGGCTGTCCGGAACGGAGCTGTCCGGATCTGTCCAGGCAGCTCCGGACTGGGCTATCGGTCGCTCGGAGGCGGTGCGTGTGGGCCGCTGGGGCCGGGTTCCGCTTCCGGTCCCGGTTCCGGGTTGGACGCCGGCGCCGACGCCGGCTTCGGCTGCGATGCCGCTTCGGGGTCGGGTTCAGGTCCGGGTTGAGGCCCGGACTCTCCCCGCGGCGTGTGCTGTGGTCGGCGTTCCGGAGCGAGGCCCTGCGGGAGGTCCACATCTCCGCCGGGCGGGGGAGCGTCCGGGGCGCCGACAGGACGCGGGGCCGGGGGGACGCTGGCCGGGGGGAAGTCTGCCGCCGCGGAGAAGTTCGTGGCGGGGAAGTCCTTCGTTACGGGGATGTCCTTCGCCGCGGGGAAGTCCTTCGTTACGGGGATGTCCTTCGCCGCGGGGAAGTCCTTCGTCGCGGGGATGTCCTTCGCCGCGGGGATGTCTGCCATCAGGCCGCCCGACGCCTCCTTGAGCGCGGCCCAGCGAGCCTCGCGTGCCCCGTCCTCGTGCCACAGCCCGGCCCCGCCGACCGGCAGGAAGTCGTACGGCTCGTAGTCGCCGTCCGCCGCGGACCCGTACCCGCCATACCCGGCGTACCCGTCGGCCGGGGGCGCCGACACCGCGGCCGGGGCCTTCCCGCGCCGGCCCGGTCGCCACGAGAACACCCCGACGATCCGGGCCCGCGCAGAGGCACGGCGGGTCGCCGGCACCGACGTCGTCGGCTCCGGCTCCGCCGCGGAGTGCGAAGCAGCCGCGCGCAGGCGCAAGCCCCGCAGGAGTACCGCGCAGGGCGCACCCACGACCGCCGTCCACAGCAGCGCCGCGCCCCCGGTACGCCACCACACCGGCCCGAGGGCGGCGAGGGCCCCGCTGCCGAGCGGCCCGCTCGCGAGGGCGGCGAGGGCGGCCAGGGCGCAGCCGCACAGGGCCGCGCCGAGCAGGGCGATCCGCGCGGTCTCCCGGCGCCCCCAGCCCTCGGCCACGGCGGCCCGTGCGGTGAAGCGGGCCAGGAGGAGACCGGCCGCGAGCGGTACCGCGGCGGCCGCCCAGTTCCACCAGGAGCCGTGTCCGCCCGAGGGCACCGCCGCGAGCAGCGGGAAGTGCGGCAGGGCGGGGGCGCCCGCCGGGGCGAGCGGGCTCGCCACCGCCCCCGCGCCGACGGCGAAGCCGGGCCCCAGTCCGTAGGCGGCGCCCCACACCGCGGCGTTCGGCACCAGGGCGAGGGCGAGCAGCAGGAGCGCGAACCGTCCCGACCAGTCCTCCGCGAGCCGCAGGAACGCGTCCTCGGCCACCCCGATGTGCCAGGCGAGCCCGACGGCCGCGAGCAGCGCGCCCCCGCCGAACAGCGTCGCCGCGCCCGCTCCGGCGGCGCGTGCCGCGGTGCTGTTACGGAGGTCGAGGAGGGTGCTGCGAACCCGGGCCGGGACCCGCGCGGGCAGCGGTCCCAGCGGGCGGCCGTGCGCGGTCCAGACCCCGGCGGCGGTCGCCAGGACCACGGTGAGCGGCAGGTGCAGCGCGGCACTCAGTGGGGCGGCGGGGAGTGGGCCGGCGGACGCGTACAGCACGGTGGCGCCCGCGACCAGCAGGTAGCCGCAGCTGACGGCCGTGAGCACGAGCCACCCCGAGGGCAGCGGCGCGGCGTCCTCCGCTTCGTACGTCTCGTCGCCGTTCTCGTCCTGGTCCTCGCCGGGCATGAGCGCGTCGCGCGCGGCGCGGTGGGCGAGCCAGACCGGCAGCGCCGTCAGGAGGAGCGGGACGATACCGACCGGGGCCGGCGTTCCGGTCAGCGTTTCGGGTCTGACCAGCTGCGTTCCATGGGCGAGCAGCCAGAGCGAGGCCGCGGTGCGCAGGGCGCCGCCGGGGCCGCTGTCGGGGTACGGAGAGCTGATCCACAGCACCATCACGAGCACGGCCAGGGCGCCGAGCCCGAGCCCCGCCGCGATCGCGCCGCGCAGCAGGCAGGCGGCGAGCGCGGAGGAGCGCGCCTGGACGGAAAGCAACGGCAGGCCGCGGTCGGTCACTTGGGTCACGCCACCCATGCTCCCAACGACACGCGCTTTCTCCGCGTAATAGGCGAATACCCGATGTGTCGCTCAATATACGGTTATGTACTTTTTCACCCGGGTCCCTACCGAGCCGCCTCGCCCCGGGTGCACGCGCCGACACGGCCTTCGCGGGGAGTCCTGGGAGCCCTTGATGACACAGAGCACGGCCGGTACCGATGAAACCGATGCCATGTCCCCCCTGCCCACCCCCAAGGAGCGGCGCCGTCTGCGCGAGGCGAAGGCGCTGAGTGAAGCGCAGGTCGCGATGGCCCTCGGCGTGACGCGGGCGACCGTCCGCTCCTGGGAGACCGGCCGCACCACGCCGCGCGGACGCAGGCTCGCCAGTTACGCGAGGCTGCTTGCCGCGTACGAGGCAGAAACGTCACCGCACCCGCCGGGGCCGCCGGGGTCGACCCCGTCGGCCTCGCCGACCCCGTCGGACCCGTCGAGCCCGTCGACCCCGTCGACCCCGTCGGCTCCAGGGGTGAACGCCGCGGACAGCGGGGGCCGCGGGGCCCGCGGGGTCAGGAGCCCCGATGCCCCGCGCGGCTACGCCCCGACGGGCGCGGACACGCGCGACTGCGCCACGACCGGCCCTGCCCCGGCCGACGCGGACACGCGCGACTGCGCCCCAGGCGACGCGGACGGCGCGGACGACTCGGACTGCCCGGACGCGAGGGGCGCGGACGGCGCGGACACCGACGGCGTCCGCCCCCGCAGCCGCGCCACCGCCGGCAACGGCGGCGCGGGCCCGCGCGGGACCGGCGAAGGCGTCGGCAGCACGAACGCGAACACCACTGGCGAAGGCCCCGGCCGCCCGGGTGGTGGTGGCAGCGAGCGGGGTGGGGAGCCTCGGGGCGACCGGCATGCCGCCGCCCGCGCCCAGTCGGCGAACCCCGCCAAGCCGCCGGCCAAGCCGCACGCGGTGAACACCCGGCCCAAGCCCGCCGCCGACGGCGCCGCCCCCAAGTCGTCGCGGCCCGGGGGCAGGACCGCCAAGCCCTCCGCGTCGCCGCACCCGGCGTCGGCTCCGACTCCGGCTCCGACGCCCGGGGGACCCTCCTCCCCCGCCGCCGTCGCCGTGCCCGAACCCGCCAAGGAGGCGCTCAAGTCCAACGCGCTGACGCGTACGGGCGCGCCGGCCAAGGGCGGCGTCCGTACTCTTCCCGAGCGGCCGCCGGAGTCCGTCGACGAGCTCTGCACGGCCGCGCCCGGCGAACCCCACGGCGGCGCCACGCCGAAGGCGCGCACCGCGCCCGCCGGCAACCCCGCCTCCCCCACCGTGGACGAGCACGCTCCGGATGCCGGGCCGTCGTGCGCCGCCTCGGCCGGGCTCACCCCCGCCGAGGCGTTCGACGCGCTGTACGCGGCGACCGCGTCCGGCCTCGCCCAGCAGGCCTATCTGCTCACCGGGCGCACCCGCCTCGCCAGGGAATCGGTGACGCACGCGTTCCATCTGGCCTGGGAGAACTGGCCCCGGGTCGCCACCGACCCCGACCCGGTGGGGTGGGTGCGGACGGCGGCGTACGAGTACGCGATGGCGCCCTGGCACCGCTTCCGGCGCACCCACAAACACCCCGACCAGCCGCCCGTCGAGCCTGAACGCCGGGCGCTGCTCGACGCGCTGCTCGCCCTGCCGCCCGTCTACCGCCGCACGGTCCTGCTCTACGACGGGCTCGGGCTCGACCTTCCCGAGACGGCGGCCGAGACGGAGGCGAGCACCCCGGCCGCCGCGAACCGGGTGCTGAACGCGCGCGCCGCCATTGTCGACCGGGTGCCCGCGGCGGGCCACGCCGGGACCCCGCAGGCCCTCTCCTCGGTGCTGCGTGAGCGCATCACCGATCTCGCGCAGGCGGGGCCCGCGTCCCTGACCGCGCTGCCGAAGGCCCGGGTCGTACGTGTCGGGGGCGAGCGGCGCCGCCGGTTCTGGACCCGGGCCGCGATCGCCTTCACGACACTGATCGTGGGCGCGACGGCCTTCACCGTCGTGACCGTCCCGCCCCACCATGTGCGCCCGGTGCCGGTCGGCCAGAGGGTCGGCGGCATCCCCGTCAGCAGTGGCCCGCAGCGGCTGACCGTCGAGGACATCGAACTGCGCGACAAGCTGCGGAGGGAACCGGCACGCGGCCCGCACCGCCTGGTCCTCGACATCCGCTGACGCGGTCCCTTCGGCACGACCCGCCACCGGCTCCGGCGACCCGACCGCAGGCCACTGAGCCGGGCACGCACGAGGGCCCGCACCCCGAGGTGGGGTGCGGGCCCTCGTGCGAACGCATGCGCGTGGAGCTTCAGCTCCACGAGGCGGTGCTCAGACGGTGCTCGGGAAAAGCTCAGTTGCCGAGGATGGCGCGCGCGAGCTTGGCGGTCTCGGTCGGCGTCTTGCCGACCTTGACGCCGGCGGCCTCCAGGGCCTCCTTCTTCGCCTGGGCGGTGCCGGAGGAGCCGGAGACGATGGCGCCGGCGTGGCCCATGGTCTTGCCCTCGGGCGCGGTGAAGCCCGCGACGTAGCCGACGACCGGCTTGGTGACGTTGGCCTTGATGTAGTCGGCCGCACGCTCCTCGGCGTCGCCGCCGATCTCGCCGATCATCACGATCAGGTCGGTCTCGGGGTCGGCCTCGAACGCGGCGAGCGCGTCGATGTGCGTGGTGCCGATGACCGGGTCGCCACCGATGCCGACGGCGGACGAGAAGCCGATGTCACGCAGCTCGTACATCATCTGGTAGGTCAGCGTGCCGGACTTCGACACCAAGCCGATACGGCCCGGCTTGGTGATGTCGCCCGGGATGATGCCGGCGTTGGACTGGCCCGGCGTGATCAGACCGGGGCAGTTCGGGCCGATGATGCGGGTCTTGTTGCCCTTGGAGTTCGCGTACGCCCAGAAGGCGGCGGAGTCGTGCACCGCGATGCCCTCGGTGATGACGACGGCGAGACCGATCTCGGCGTCGATGGCCTCGACGACGGCGGCCTTGGCGTGGGCCGGCGGCACGAAGAGGACGGAGACGTCGGCGCCCGTCTTCTCCATCGCTTCCTTGACGGAACCGAAGACCGGTACGTCGGTGCCGTCGAAGTCGACCGACTGGCCGGCCTTGCGCGGGTTCACGCCACCGACGATGTTGGTGCCGTCGGCCAGCATGAGCTTGGTGTGCTTCATGCCCGTGGCGCCGGTCATGCCCTGGACGATGACCTTGCTGTCCTTGGTGAGGAAGATAGCCATGGTGGTGTCTTAACCTCTTCCCTTACTTCGCAGCCGCGAGCTCGGCGGCCTTGTCGGCCGCACCGTCCATGGTGTCCACGCGCTGCACCAGCGGGTGGTTGGCGTCGCTGAGGATCTTGCGACCCAGCTCCGCGTTGTTGCCGTCGAGACGGACGACGAGCGGCTTGGTAACCTCTTCGCCCTTCTCGGCGAGCAGGGCCAGCGCCTGGATGATGCCGTTGGCGACCTCGTCGCAGGCGGTGATGCCGCCGAAGACGTTGACGAACACGGACTTGACGTCCGCGTCGCCGAGGATGATCTCCAGGCCGTTCGCCATCACCTGGGCGGACGCGCCGCCACCGATGTCGAGGAAGTTGGCCGGCTTCACGCCGCCGTGGGCCTCACCGGCGTACGCGACGACGTCCAGGGTGCTCATGACGAGACCCGCGCCGTTGCCGATGATGCCGACCTCGCCGTCGAGCTTCACGTAGTTGAGGTTCTTGGCCTTGGCGGCCGCCTCGAGAGGGTTGGCCGCGGCCTTGTCCTCAAGAGCCTCGTGGTCGGGCTGACGGAACTCGGCGTTCTCGTCGAGCGACACCTTGCCGTCGAGGGCGAGGATGCGGCCGTCCTTGGTCTTCACCAGCGGGTTGACCTCGACGAGGAGCGCGTCCTCGGCGACGAAGGTCTTCCACAGGGTGACCATGGCCTCGGCGACGCCCTCGGCCACGTCGGCCGGGAACTTCGCCAGGGCCACGATCTCGCGGGCCTTCTCGATGTCGACGCCGTCGACGGCGTTGACCGGGACCTTCGCGAGGGCCTCGGGGGTCTTCTCCGCGACCTCCTCGATGTCCATGCCGCCCTGCACCGACGCCATGGCGAGGAAGGTGCGGTTGGTGCGGTCGAGGAGGTACGAGACGTAGTACTCCGCCTCGATCTCCGGGGACAGCTCGGCGATCATCACCTTGTGGACCGTGTGGCCCTTGATGTCCATGCCGAGGATGTCCGTCGCGCGGGCGACGGCCTCGTCCGCGTCGGCCGCCAGCTTCACGCCGCCGGCCTTGCCGCGGCCACCGACCTTCACCTGCGCCTTGACGACCGACTTGCCGCCGAGACGCTCAGTGGCCTCGCGCGCCGCCTCAGGCGTGTCGATCACTTCACCGGCCAGCACCGGTACACCGTGCTTGGCGAAGAGGTCCCTCGCCTGGTACTCGAACAGGTCCACGCGCGTCCGTCCCTTTTCAGTGGTATCGCGGTTGCGTTGTCTGCTGGGCGTGCCGCGAAGGGCAACGTGACGGCGCTGTCACTGAGGGAGGCGTACACGGTGTCCGAGTACGCGGCATGTCCGTCTCGCAGGTTATCTCCGCAGGCCCTGCCTCCCTAAATCGCAGATCACACCTGAGCGGTGATACCTGTCACAGATCACCTGCCCGGGCGCGCGCCCGGGCAGGGCTCGCCTCACGCGTCGGGTATCGGCAGCGGCCTGCGCTCGATCGCGGCGGCCATCACGTCGGGGAAGAGGTCCGGGGTGCAGGCGAATGCCGGGGCGCCGAGAGCGGCCAGCGCGGCGGCGTGCTCGCGGTCGTACGCGGGGGCGCCCTCGTCGGAGAGGGCGAGCAGGGCCACGAACTGGACGCCCGAGGCCTTCATCGCGGCGACCCGCTTCAGCATCTCGTCCCGTATCCCGCCCTCGTAGAGATCGCTGATCAGCACGACGACGGTGTCGGCGGGACGGGTGATCTGCGCCTGGCAGTACGCGAGGGCCCGGTTGATGTCGGTGCCACCGCCGAGCTGGGTGCCGAACAGGACATCGACGGGGTCGTCCAGCTGATCGGTGAGGTCGACGACAGCGGTGTCGAAGACGACCAGGCGGGTGGCGATCGAGCGCATCGAGGCGAGCACGGCGCCGAAGACGGAGGCGTAGACGACCGATGCGGCCATCGACCCCGACTGGTCGATGCAGAGCACGACGTCCTTCTTCACACCCCGCGCCGCCCGCCCGTACCCGACGAGGCGCTCGGGAACGACGGTGTTGTACTGCGGCAGGTAGTTCTTGAGGTTGGCCCTGATCGTGCGGTCCCAGTCGATGGAGTGGTGGCGGGGGCGGCTGACGCGGGCGCTGCGGTCGAGGGCGCCGGTGAGGGTGGCCCTGGTGCGGATGGCGAGCCGCTTCTCCAGGTCCTCGACGACCTTGCGCACCACGGCGCGCGCGGTCTCCCGCGTGGTGTCGGGCATCGCCTTGTTGAGCGAGAGCAGGGTGCCGACGAGGTGGACGTCGGCCTCGACGGCCTCCAGCATCTCCGGTTCGAGGAGCAGCGCGGCGAGGCCGAGCCGTTCGATGGCGTCGCGCTGCATGACCTGCACCACGGAGCTCGGGAAGTACGTACGGATGTCGCCGAGCCAGCGCGCGACGGACGGCGCGGACGCACCGAGCCCGGCGCCGCGGTCCTTCGCCGTGCCCTTGCCGTTCTTGCCGTTCTGACCGTTGTTGCCGTTGCCGGCCCCGCCGTAGAGGGCGGTCAGGGCGCCGTCCATCGCGGCGTCCTGCCCGGTGAGCTCCCGGCCGGTACCGTCGGCGCCGGGCTCCCCGCCGAGCACAAGACGCCAGCGCCGCAGCCGCTCGTCGTCACTTGGTCGCGTGCTGGTCGTCATCTGCCCACCTCCACGGGGTAGTTGAAGCCTTCAGAGCTGTTGAAGCCTTCAGGGTTGTTGGAGTCTTCCAAGCCGCGTGAGCCATCGAGGTCGTCGGGTCCGTGAGGGCCGTCGGGTCCGGCAAGGGCGTCGATTCCTTTCAGTACGTCAGGATCGGTGAGGGCGCCGGTGTGATCGCGGGCGGCCGCCGCGGAGGGCGCGGCCATGCCCGAGGTTTCGGCTCGGCGGCCGTGGCCGTGTGATCCGTCCCGGCCGAGGAGCAGGGCCAGGAGCGGCAGTACGGCGTCGGCGCGCGCGGCGTCGAGGGCGGCGCCGAAGCCGGGGGCGGCGGCGTCCGCGGGCGCGGTGCGCACCGTGGACCCGCGCCGCGCCAACTCCCCCAGGGCGCGCCGCACACCGGCCTCGTAGGCGGCGAACGTGCGGCGCAGCAGCGGCAGTACGTCGGTGAACGCCTCCGGGGTCACGCTCGTCAGCCAGCCGTCGACCAGGGCGCGCAGCCGGTCGTCGTGGACCAGCAGCATGCCGCCGCCCGATGCGCCGCCGACGAACCCCTCGATCCACGCGGCCGCGTCGGCGGGTGCCGTGCCCGGAGAGAACGCGAGTCCCATGTACCGGGCGGCTTCCTCGCTCTCGACGCGCCCGTCGTCGAGGAGCAGCCGTACGGCGCGGCCGCGGAGCACGCCGGGCACGGTGTCCCGCGCGGCGAGCCGGGCGAGCATCGCGGACCAGCGTTCGCGCAGCGCGCCCGCACCGGGGCCGACCGGCCCGGTCGGGTCGGTCGGGTCGGTCGGGTCGGTCGGGTCGGTCGGGTCGGTCGGGTCGGTCGGGTCGGTCGGGTCGCCGAGGAGACAGATCGAGGCGTGGACGGCGTCGAGGTGCGTACGCATCTCAGCCGCGCCTTCGGCGTCGAGGCCGGCGCAGGCAGGCGGCAGGCCCACGCAGATCCGGTCGGCGAGGCCCCATGCGACCTCGGCGAGGCCGGCGGCGGGGGTGCCGCGGACATCGCCGTAGCGCAGGGTGCGGGCGAGGGCCGGCAGGGCCTGCGCGAGATGGGCGACGTCCGTGTCGAGCGCGGCCCGGTCGGCGAGGGCACGCATCACCACCGGCAGCGCGCCCGGCAGTTCGGCCGCGAGGCAGCGCTCCGCGAGGGTGGCGAGCGCGCCGAGGGCGGTCGTGGCGACGGCGTCCGACTCCGCCTTCGCGGTGGCGGCGGCCTCCACGGTGGTGCCCCAGACCCCGGCCTCGGCGACCCGCACCGACAGCTCGGGCTCCCAGCGCAGCCGCCAGTTCTCCCGGAAGGTGCCGGTGGAGCGGGCCCGGGCCTGCTCGCCCCAGCCGATGCCGAGCAGCCGCAGCCGGTGCAGCAGCCGGCTTCGCCCCGCGTCGGTCTCCTTGCGCAGATCGAGCTCCACCTCCCGCTCCAGCGCCTCGGGTTTGAGCCGCAGGCTCCGCTGGGCCCGTACGAGATCGCGCTGGAGCGGCACGGCCGGGGCGGTGTCGGGCACCTCCCCGAGGACATCGCCCACGATGAGACGGTCCTGGATGAGGGCGAGCGGCACGTCGGACCCCTCGCACATCACGGCCCGTATGGCGTCCATGGTCTCGGCGAGGCCGGGCAGCGGGCGTCCGCGCATCGCGGCAAGCGTCTCCGCGAGCCGGACGGCCTCGATGACATGGGCCGACGAGACGAGGCGGTCCTCGGCGCGGAGCAGCCCGGCCACCTTGGTCATCCAGCGCTCCAGGGGGCGGTCGGGGGCGCTGAAGAGGTGCCCGTACCAACCGGGCGAGTCGATCCCCGCGCCGTAGCCGCTGCGCCGGGCGAGCCTGCGGTGCGTCCAGGGCACCCAGGTCATGTCGGTCCTGACTTTGGGCAGCCCCTTGAGCAGCGCGCGGTCGGCGGCGACGGTGAACCTCCCGGCGAGCGCCGGCATGTGCCAGGCACCGCAGACAACGGCGACCCCGTTCGGCCCGAACTCCCTTGTGGCCGACCGCAGTTGCTGTCGCATGTACGCCTCGCGGACCAGATCGCGCGGGGCGCCGCCGTCGCCGTACGTCTCGCGCAGTGCGGCCATCGCCGCGCCGAGCGCGGCGAACGGCGCCCGAGGGTCCCCCGCGGTGTCCCGGTGCTCGACCACGTCCTCCCACCAGCGCTCCGGATCGTCGTATCCGGCGGCCTCGGCGAGCGCGCCGATCGGGTCGATCGGGTCGACGGGGTCGGGCACCGGGGCGCCCTCGGCGTCGGGCAACGGGCCGCCCTCGGCGGGGACCGAGGCCGTGGGAAGCTCCGGGTCCGGGCCCGGGCCCGTCGGGTGGCTCTCCATCGCGAGCGAATGGGCGGCGGGCAGGTCGATGAAGCGGACCTCGGCGCCGTGGGCGAGCGCCCAGCGGATCGCGACCCACTCCGGCGAGAACTCGGCCATCGGCCAGAACGCGGCCCGTCCCGGGTCATCGACGACATGGGCGAGCAGCGCGACCGGCGGACGCATGGCCTCGTCGGCGGCGAGCGCCAACAGAGCGTTGCCCTCGGGAGGCCCCTCGACGAGCACGGCGCGCGGCATGGCGGACTCCAGCGCGGCACGCACCGCCCGGGCCGAGCCGGGCCCGTGATGACGCACGCCGAGCAGCAGTGGTCCTTCCGCGCCGGCCGGGACGGCGCCCGGCTCGGGCGCCGTCATACCGTCACCTCGCGGCAGGCGCGGTAGAAGTCCTTCCAGCCGTCCCGCTCGCGGACCACCGTCTCCAGGTACTCCTGCCAGATGACGCGGTCCGCGGCCGGATCGCGCACCACGGCCCCGAGGATGCCCGCGGCCACGTCGCCGGACCTGAGCACCCCGTCGCCGAAGTGGGCGGCGAGCGCGAGACCGCCGGTGACGACGGAGATCGCCTCGGCCGTGGAGAGCGTCCCCGAAGGGGATTTGAGCTTGGTACGGCCGTCGATGGTCACCCCCTCGCGCAGCTCGCGGAAGACGGTGACGACCCGGTGGATCTCCGCCATGCCGTCGGGGACGGCCGGCAGGTCGAGCGAGCGGCCCAGCTGGTCGACCCGGCGCGACACGATGTCCACCTCGGCATCGGCGGTGGCGGGCAGCGGCAGCACCACCGTGTTGAAGCGGCGGCGCAGGGCGCTGGACAGGTCGTTGACACCGCGGTCGCGGTCGTTGGCGGTGGCGATCAGGTTGAAGCCGCGTACCGCCTGTGTCTCCGACCCCAACTCCGGGATCGGCAGGGTCTTTTCGGACAAAATCGTGATCAGCGTGTCCTGCACGTCGGCCGGGATGCGGGTCAGCTCCTCGACGCGGGCGGTCATGCCCTGCGCCATGGCCCGCATGACGGGGCTCGGCACCAGCGCGTCCCGGCTCGGGCCGTGGGCGAGCAGTTGGGCGTAGTTCCAGCCGTAGCGGATCGCCTCCTCCGGGGTGCCGGCGGTGCCCTGCACGAGAAGGGTCGAGTCGCCGCTGACCGCGGCCGCGAGATGCTCCGACACCCAGGTCTTGGCAGTGCCGGGCACGCCGAGCAGGAGCAGTGCGCGGTCGGTTGCGAGCGTGGTGACGGCCACCTCGACGATGCGCCGCGGGCCCACGTACTTGGGGGTGATCACGGTGCCGTCGGGCAGGGTGCCGCCGAGCAGATAGGTGGCGACGGCCCACGGCGAAAGGCGCCAACGGGCCGGACGCGGGCGGTCATCGGCCGCGGCGAGCGCCGCGAGCTCGTCCGCGAAGGCGTCCTCGGCGTGCGGACGCAGGGCCTCCTGCGCCGCGCCCTCCGCGGGCGACGCGGAAGGCGCCGCAGCGCGGGCATCCGTACGCGCCGCGCCGTAGGAATCGGCGCGGGAATCGGCGGGCGATTCGGCGCGGGCGGGCTCGGTTGCGCATGCTGCCGCGCACCCGTTTTCGGACACGGTCATGGCTCCCCCTCCAGATCGTTCGACACGTTCGACCGGCTTGTGTCCCAACCGTGCACCACGCCACTGACAATGACCCCCCGACAGGGAATCGCCGCAGGTCAGAGCCGATTGTCAGTGGTCACCCGTACCGTCGGGGACATGACTCAGCAGGGGGTCCGCTGGACGGCGGAGCAGGTGCTCGCGCTGGCGCCTGACGATGCGTCACGCAAGGCGGGAAGCAGGCTCGGCGCGGCCGGGCCGTGGTCACAGGGCGGGTACGACGGATCGGGGGCGGTGTGGGGCCTGTGCAAGGGCAGCGGCTGCACGCCGTACCGGACGGTGGTGGACACGACCGGCCCCGCGTACAAGTGCAGTTGCCCGAGCCGGAAGTTCCCGTGCAAGCACGCGCTGGGGCTACTGCTGCTCTGGTCGGGCGACGAGCGGGCGGTGCCGGACGGGGCGCCGCCGGACTGGGCGGAGCAGTGGCTCGCGGGGCGCGGGCACGGGCGCGCAGGGACGGGGGAAGAGGGGAAGGAGCGTGACGCCGCACCGGCCGGCGACGGCGGCGTCGCCGACCCCTCGGCGGCCCGGCGCAGGGCCGAGAGGCGGGCGGAGCGGATCACCTCGGGGGCCAGGGAGTTGGAGCGGCGTCTCGCGGATCTGCTGCGCGGCGGCCTCGCGGCGGCGGAACGGCCCGGATACGGCCTGTGGGAGGAGACGGCGGCCCGCATGGTCGACGCCCAGGCACCCGGACTCGCCGCGCGGGTAAGGGAGTTGGGGGCAATACCGGGCTCGGGCGCAGGATGGCCGACACGGCTGCTCGAGGAGTGTGCGTTGCTGCATCTGCTCGACCGGGCCTGGCTCGGCCGGGACGCACTGCCCGAGCCGCTGGTCGCGACGGTACGCACCCGGGTCGGCGCACCCGCCCCTGCGCAGGGCCCCGCGATCCGCGACAGCTGGCAGGTCCTCGCCCAGTACGACACGGCCGACGCGAAGCTCACCACCCGCCGGATCTGGCTGCACGGAAAGGAGTCGGGCCGCTCGGCGATGGTCCTGGACTTCGGCGCCGCGGGCCGCGCCCCGGCGGTCGCCCTGCCGGTGGGCCTGGCGATCGACGCCGATCTGACGCCCTACCCGGGCGCGGGCCAGGTGCGGGCGGCCCTCGGCGAGCGCTACGCGCCCCCGGTCGCGGCCGGGGGTCCGCCACCGGGCGGCACGACGACCGAGGCGGTGGAGCGGTATGGCCGGGCGCTCCTGACCGACCCGTGGCTCGAAGCGTGCCCGGCGACGCTGACCGAGGTGATCCCGGTGCCACCGGAGGACGCCACAGGCGACTGGCAACTAGCCGACGCCAAGGGCGAGTTGGCCCTACCGGTCACCGCGCCCGGGCCCACCCGCGCCGGACTGTGGCGGCTCCTGGCGGTGTCCGGTGGCGCGCCGGTCACGGTCTTCGGCGAATGCGGCCACCGCGGTTTCACGCCGCTGGCGGTGTGGGCGGGGGGTGGAGGGGAGGCGGTGGCGCTGACGTGAGGGGATGGGTCGGCGGGGGCGTGCTCGGGCTGGGGCCGACGGGGCGTTCAGGCTGGGGTCGGCGGGGCGTTCAGGCTGGGGCCGGCGGGGACGTGCTCGGGCTGCCTCCGACGAGGTGGGTCAGCGGGGGCGCGCAGGTCGGCGCAGCCGGCACGGCGCGGCGTCGGTGGATCGACAACGACAGAAGACGCACGTCGGAAGACGGAAGACTGCGGAACGAGGGAGCCGATGACCAGTACCGGAGCCAGCACGACCACCAATACCGATACCGAGACCGATGCCGAGACCGATATCGGAGCCCTTGCCCATGTCGATGCCTACTCGGACATCGAGGCGGGAATCCATGCGGATGCCGGCCCGCGCTCCTGGGACGAGTTGGTGACCGCGGCGCTTCTCGGTACCGAGCGGCGCCCGGCGGCAGGCACCCCGGAGCAGGTTCTCGACGCCGCGGTGACCCGGACCGTACGGCGCAGGGCGGGGCTGGTCCCGGCGGCCGCGGGCGGGCTTCCGAGCGCCGCGCCGCCGGACGGGCGCCCAGCGCTGCCGGACGCGGCCCGGCGTCGCCTGGCACTTCTCCTCGCGGACCGTTCCGCACCCGCCCACGCAGGCGGCCGGCGCGGGAGCGCACCCGATCTCGGCGAGCTTCTTCCGCAATGGCTGGCCCTGGCGAACGAGCGAGGCCTGCGTCCGCCGGCGGAGCTGATGCCGGCGCTGCTCGACGCGGCACGCGCCCGCACGGATCTGCGGCCCCAGGCCCTCGCCTTCGCGGGGCCGGGCGGACTGTGGCTCGCCCGGTTCAACCCGGAGTGGCGCTTCGCCCTGCGCGGCGCGTCGGGCGGGGTGGCGCTACCCGACCTCGCGGACGTCGAGGTCGTACAACTCCTTTGGGACGAGGGGCTGTTCGCCGAGCGGGTGACGCTGCTCGGGGCGGTGCGGGCGGGCGACCCGGAGGCGGGGCGGCGTCTGCTCGCGGGGACATGGACGACAGAGCGGGCCGAGGACCGGCTGATGTTTCTGGACTCGCTGCGCTGCGGACTGTCGTCGGCGGACGAGCCGTTCCTGGAGCGGGCCCTGGCCGACCGGAGCCGCAACGTGCGGGCGACGGCGGCGGAGCTGCTCTCGGCGTTGCCCGGTTCGGCGCTCGCGGCGCGCATGGCGCGGCGTGCGGCGTCATGCGTGTCCCTGGACCGCACGGGGGGCCGTACGGGGGGCTGCGCGGGCGACGGGGCGGGCGACGGGGCGGCGATATCGGTGGAGGCGCCACATGAGTGTGACGCCGAGATGCAGCGGGACGGGATCGCCGCGAGGCCGCCGGCCGGACGGGGTGAACGGTCGTGGTGGCTGGGCCAGTTGGTGGAGTCCGCACCGCTCGGCAGCTGGGCAGCACGGCTGGGCGGGCGGAGCGCCGAGGAGATCGTGGCGCTGCCCGTGGCGGACGAGTGGGGTGCGGAACTGCACGCGGCGTGGTGCCGGGCGGCGGTGCGGCAGGGGAACGCGGAGTGGTCCCGGGCGCTGCTCGGCTCCCCGTCGGCGCCGCCCGGGGAGGGCGCGGGCACGGGCTCCCTCGCGGGGCGGGCCAAGCTTTTGTCCGTCCTTCCGCAGGACGAACGGGCGGACTGGGTGGCCCGGTTCATAGCCGCGCACGGGTTGTCGGAGGCGTTTCAGCTGCTCGGGGGGTGTGTGGTCCCGTGGGCGGGGGCGCTGGGGCGGGCCGTGGTGGACGCGCTGGAGATCGCCCGGGATGCGGGCAGTTACCCGTGGAGCTTCAGCGGGGTCATGGGCCTGGCCGAGCGCTGCCTCGATCCTGCGGAGTCGCACCGGCTGGAGGCGCTGACGGCTACGCCGCCGGAGGAGGAGGGGGCTTCGCCGGGGGCGGGGGGGTATTGGGCCGAGGCGTTCCAGCGGCTGGTCGCCACGTTGTCGCTGCGCGCGGCGATGCGAGCCGAACTGTCCGCCTAGCCTCCATCCGCGCAGTTCCTCGCGCCTCTCCCCCGGCGGGTTTCGGGAAGGGGTGGGGCAGGGCCCCCGGGGCCCGGGGCGGAGCACCGGAGGCCCGGCCGTCGCCTGCGGACCGTGCGTGGCTGGTCGCGCAGTTCCCCGCGCCCCTGTAGGGCACCCGGTGCCGAGCGGTCGCGCCCGCCACGGCACAGCCGCACAAACTCACAACCCCGCACCCCTGTAGGGCACCCCGTACCGACCAGCCGCCCCCACCACGGCACAGCCGCACAAACTCACAGCCCCGCACCCCTGGTGGTGGAGCACCTGGTGCCGAGAGGTCGCGATCGCCGGGGCGGAGACGGGGTTCGGGGGTGGGTCAGGCTCCTGCGGGCTGGCGGACGTTCGCGTTGACCCAGGTCACGATCGCCCCCGTGGTCGCCCCGGGCGTGAAGATCTCCGCCACGCCGAGCTCCTTCAGCGGCGGGATGTCCGCCTCGGGGATGATGCCGCCGCCGAAGACCTTGATGTCCTCCGCGTCCCGCTCCTTCAGGAGTTCGATGACCTTCGCGAACAGCGTGTTGTGCGCCCCGGAGAGGATGGAGAGACCGATCGCGTCGGCGTCCTCCTGGATCGCGGTGTCCACGATCTGCTCGGGCGTCTGGTGCAGCCCGGTGTAGATGACCTCCATGCCGGCGTCACGCAGCGCCCGCGCGATGACCTTGGCCCCGCGGTCGTGACCGTCGAGCCCCGGCTTGGCCACCACCACGCGGATCGGACCAGTTACACCCATCACTGCCTCCACATGTCCCACCTGCGCACCCCGCGCCAAAGAGCCGGGGAAGTGAACGAACGTTATCCACAGCATCCCGCACCCCGCCGTTTCGCGGTGGGGAGGGAGGGGGAAATCACACGTGGGACACGTTCGTTTTGCACCGTACCCGCATGAGTCGGCCCTCGGCAGTAGCCGGAGCGCCCTCCCATCCGGTCGGGCGCGGCGCAAGGGGAGCCGCTACGAAGGCGCCGCACCACCGTGCTGCCAGCCGCGCAGCACGGTGGTCCGGCCCTCGCTTTTTCGGGGCCGGTCCCGGCGGCGGCCCTTCACCGGCGGAGCCCCATGAGCGCATACGGGGGACGCCAGTGGCCTTCCGTATGCCATTCGGGAGGTCGCCGCCGTGCCGGTCTTGTCGCTCTTACCGCTCGCCCTGCCACCACTTCTGCGCCGGGCCTGGCTGTCGGCGGCGCTGATCCGCGCCACCGCGCTCGACCTGGCGGTGCTCGCCGGGCACCTGCTCCTCTATCCCTCGGGCCTGACACCGGAGCGCCGCCCCGTGACCGACCCCGCCGCCACACCGCAGCTGCCCACCTCGGGCCGGTCGCACCCGCCCGTGGTCCTGCTGCACGGCTTCATCGACAACCGTTCCGTCTTCGTTCTGCTGCGCCGCTCGTTGGCCCGGCACGGATGGCGCCATCTGGAATCCCTCAACTACTCGCCGCTGACCGTCGACATCAGGGTCGCCGCCGAGCTGCTCGGCCGCCATGTCGAGGACATCTGCTCCCGCACCGGCCACGCCGAGGTGGACATAGTGGGCCACAGCCTGGGCGGTCTGATAGCCCGCTACTACGTGCAGCGGCTGGGCGGTGACGCACGGGTCCGTACGCTCGTCACCCTGGGCACCCCGCACTCCGGGACCCGCTCGGCACACCTCGCGTACGCGCACCCGATCGTGCGGCAGATGTGCCCCGGATCCGAGCTCATCAAAGAGCTGCGCGCCCCCGCGCCCGGCATCCGCACCCGCTTCGTGAGCTTCTGGAGCGACCTCGACACGCTGATGGTCCCGGTCGGTACGGCCCGCCTCGACCACCCCGATCTGCTCGCCCAGAACATCCGGGTGACCGGAATCGGCCACCTGGCCATGCCGGTTCACCCCGCCGTAGCGGCCGGGGTGCGCCAGGCGCTCACCGCGGGCGAGCCGGAATCGGCCGACCAGGACGCGTTCTCGGTCGCGTGAGCCCGGCACGACCAGCACCGGAGCTCGTCGGGGCGTTCCCACTTCCTCATGGCCGGATGACATCCCTCGCACACCGAACACACGTCGAACGCATCTCGAACGCAGGGCCAAGGCTCTTCCCATAGCCCGCCGAAAGGCGGCCGATTGCCCGTTTCCCGCGATCTCGGAACCCACCGAAGATTGTCGGTGTCGCGTACCGCCGGGTACAGTCACGCCACTGCTGCCCCCGGGACCCCCACCCCAGTGGGGACCCCGGCCGCAGGTTCTGTTGCCGAGGCGAGAGAGAAGTTGGTGACTGACCAGCACGCCCACGCCGGGTACGTCGGACACGACGATTACCCCAGCGGCAGCAACGACCCTGGCGGCAGCGGCCCCCACGCGCACAGCACCGGCGGCTTCGACGTCGATCCGCTCTTCGGGGCGATGCAGGACGCGCCGCAGGACGGGCTGCGAGGCGGTACTCGGGGCGGCATGCGGGGCGGGCAGAGCGCTCCGGCCGGTCCCACCGCACCGAGCGGCTACGCGGCAGGCCACACAGGCCAGTTCGACACCGGCGCGCTCCACACCGGCACCTTCGACACGGGAACGCACCCCACCGGCACGCACCACACCGGCGCCTTCACCTCCCCGTACGACACCACCGGCCAGTGGACCGTTCCGGCCCAGGCGACGGCGTACGAACCGGACGGCGCGACCGGCACGCACCACACCGGCCAGCTCGACTCCGGCTCGCACCACACCGGCTCGCACCACACCGCCCAGTTCGACACCGGCACTTTCCCCGCCAGCACCTTCGACACCGGCACCTTCCCCACCGGCGCGTTCCACACGGGCACTTCGCACGACGGCGCCGCCCACACGGGCGCCGCGCACACCGGCACCGCGCACACCGGCGCGACCCAGACCGGCGTGTTCGACACCGGGCAGTTCGACACCGGCAGCTTCGACACGACGGGCCAGTGGGACGCCAACGCCTGGAGTCAGGCGCAGGACACCGGCCAGTGGGACGCCGGCGTCTTCGCGTCCGCGTACGACACCACCGGTCAGTGGGCGGTGCCCGGCACGCACGCCGACACCGGGACCTACGACGCAACCGCGTGGAACGCGGCGCCGGCCCCGCAGGCGGCCC
Organism: Streptomyces sp. NPDC048361; assembly: GCF_040651795.1. Taxonomy (NCBI): domain Bacteria; kingdom Bacillati; phylum Actinomycetota; class Actinomycetes; order Kitasatosporales; family Streptomycetaceae; genus Streptomyces; species Streptomyces sp. NPDC048361. The sequence continues at coordinate 63,350 of NZ_JBEZKW010000024.1, read as the reverse complement.
CGACCCCGACCAGACCGCACCCCGAGCCCCAACTCGCCTACGAGACAGCCGAGTTCCCCCAGGTGGAACAGGATGAGCTCGCGGAGGCGGTCGGTTCCGAGGGACGGGACCGGGACCGGGAGCCCGGCACGCTGGGCGACGCCCTCGGTGGCCCCGCCGGTGACGCGCCCGGCAACGAGAGCGCGGAGCTGCCCCATGGGGCGATCCCGGGTTCGCGGGCCGAGGCACGGCGCGCCGGGAACCGTCGGCGGCGTACCCCCGCCAAGCGGTCGGCGCTGCTCACGGTCGCGGTGCCGTCCGTGTGTGTGATGGGGGTCGCCGGTGTCGCGGTGGCTTCGGTGGGCGGGCTCGGCGGCGGCAAGGACGAGGGCGCCGCCGTGATGGCCGCGTCCGACCCGGCGTCGGTCAAGCCGGTCGCCGCCAACAAGAACCTCGACACCCAGCTCGCCAATCTGAGCGCCGACGCGAACAGCTTCGCCGACCGGGCCAGCCGGACGCAGGAACGTATCGACCTCAAGGCCCGCCAGGACGCGGACAAGAAGAAAAAGGAGGAGGCGGCCGCCGCGAAGGAGGCCGCGCGCCCCAAGTTCGTCCTGCCGGTGACGCAGAAGGGGCTGAGCGCGTACTACGGGCAGGCCGGCGTCAACTGGATGTCGGTGCACACCGGCATCGACTTCCCGGTCTCGATGGGGACCCCCGTGATGTCGGCGATCGACGGCACCGTCCGCACCCAGTGGAACAGCGCCTACGGCAACATGGCCATAGTGACCGGCGCCGACGGCACGGAGACCTGGTACTGCCACCTGTCCAGCACCAAGATCCGCTCGGGTCCGGTGAAGGCAGGCGAGGTCATCGCGTACTCGGGCAGTTCCGGCAACTCCACCGGGCCGCACCTCCACTTCGAGGTGCGACCGCACGGCGGCTCGTCGATAGACCCCCTGCCGTGGCTGCGCAGCCACGGCTTGGACCCGACGTAGCCCCGACGTAACGCGGAACCCGCCTGCCCGCCTACAACTTCTCGACCGGCGCGTACCGCAGCAGCAGCTTCTTCGGGCGTTCGTCGCCGAAGTCGATCGTGGCCTGCGCGTCCGAGCCGGAGCCCGTCACCGTCATCACGGTGCCCAGGCCGAACTGGTCGTGGGTGACGCGGTCGCCGACCGACAGCGCGATCACCGGCTTGTCGCTGCCGCGCCGCGTCGCGAAGCCCGAGGGGCCCGACTTGGAGCGCGACGACGACAGCGAATTGCCGATGCCGCCGCCGAGCGACTTGCCGGACACCGGGCCCGCGGGCGCGGCCATCGGCCCCGTCCGCTTCCACTCCAGATGCGCGACCGGGATCTCTTCCAGGAAGCGCGACGCCGGGTTGTACGAGGGCTGTCCCCAGGCGCTGCGCATCGAGGAACGGGTGAGATACAGCCGCTCGCGGGCGCGCGTGATGCCGACGTAGGCGAGGCGGCGCTCCTCTTCGAGCTCCTTGACCTGGCCGAGCGCCCGCATGTGCGGGAAGACGCCGTCCTCCATGCCGGTGAGGAACACGACGGGGAATTCGAGGCCCTTGGCGGTGTGGAGCGTCATCAGGGTGATGACTCCCGAGCCGTCCTCATCCTCGTCGGGGATCTGGTCGGAGTCGGCGACCAGGGCGACCCGTTCCAGGAACTCGGCGAGGGTGCCCGTGACCGCGCCTTCTCCGCCCTCGACCTGGCTGCGCTCCTGCTCGAACTCCAGGGCCACGGCGGCCAGTTCCTGGAGGTTCTCGATGCGGGTCTCGTCCTGCGGGTCGGTCGAGGCCTGCAACTCCGCCAGGTAACCGGTCCGTTCGAGGACGGCTTCGAGGACGACGGCGGGGCCCGCGCCCGATTCGACGATCGTACGGAGCTCCTCCATCAGCGTGTTGAAGCGCTTGACGGCGTTGGCCGAGCGAGCGGCCATGCCGTACGCCTCGTCGACGCGGCGCAGCGCCTGCGGGAAGGTGATCTTCTCGCGCAGCGACAGGGCGTCGATCATGGCTTCGGCGCGGTCGCCGATGCCGCGCTTGGGCACGTTGAGGATGCGGCGCAGTGGGACGGTGTCCTCGCCGTTGGACAGGACGCGCAGATAGGCCAGGACGTCCCTGACCTCCTTGCGCTCGTAGAAGCGGACGCCGCCGACGACCTTGTAGGGCAGGCCGACCCGGATGAAGATCTCTTCGAAGACTCGGGACTGCGCGTTGGTGCGGTAGAACACCGCGACGTCGCCCGCCTTGGCGTCGCCCTTGTCGGTGAGCCGGTCGATCTCGTCGGCGACGAACTGCGCCTCGTCGTGCTCGGTGTCGGCGACGTACCCGGCGATCCGGGCACCGGGCCCGGCGTCGGTCCACAGGTTCTTGGGGCGGCGGCCCTCGTTGCGCTCGATCACCGCGTTGGCGGCGGACAGGATCGTCTGGGTGGAGCGGTAGTTCTGCTCCAGGAGGATCGTCGTCGCGTTCGGGTAGTCCTCCTCGAACTGGAGGATGTTGCGGATCGTCGCGCCGCGGAAGGCGTAGATCGACTGGTCGGCGTCGCCCACCACGCACAGCTCACCCGGTGCCTGCGCCTCGCCGGAGGGGCCCACCAGTTCCCGTACGAGGGTGTACTGGGCGTGGTTGGTGTCCTGGTACTCGTCGACCAGAACGTGCCGGAAACGCAGCCGGTAGTGCTCGGCCACGTCCGGGAAGGCCTGGAGCAGGTGGACCGTGGTCATGATGATGTCGTCGAAGTCGAGCGCGTTGGCCTCGCGCAGCCTCGCCTGGTACAGCGTGTAGGCCTGGGCGAGCGTCTTCTCGAAACCGTCGGCGGCCTGGCCGCTGAAGGTCTCCTCGTCGATGAGCTCGTTCTTGAGGTTGGAGACCTTGGCGCTGAACGCCTTCGGCGGGAACTTCTTGGGGTCCAGGTCGAGGTCGCGGCAGACCAGCGCCATCAGACGCTTGGAGTCGGCGGCGTCGTAGATCGAGAACGATGAGGTGAAGCCGAGCTTCTTCGACTCGCGGCGCAGGATGCGCACGCACGCGCTGTGGAAGGTCATGACCCACATCGCGTTGGCCCGCGGGCCCACCAGCTGCTCGACGCGTTCCTTCATCTCGCCGGCGGCCTTGTTGGTGAAGGTGATCGCGAGGATCTGGCCGGGGTGCACCCCGCGGGTCGCCAGGAGGTGGGCGATGCGGTGGGTGAGCACCCGGGTCTTGCCGGAGCCGGCGCCCGCGACGATGAGCAGCGGGGAGCCCGCGTGGACCACGGCGGCGCGCTGCTGTTCGTTGAGCCCCTCCAAGAGGGCCGCGCCGTCGATCGCGGGGCGCGGGGCGCCGCCGCGGTAGTACGCGTCGCGGTCCACGGGCGCGTCGAACCGGCCCCCGAACAGGTCGTCCGGCACCGCTTCCGGTGCGTGCGACTCCTCGGGCGGCGGCGGGTGCTCCTCCTGCGAGGGCTGGAGGTCCGCCAGGAAGCTGTCGTCAAAGAGGCTGCTCATCGTCTCCCGAGTCTAGGCCGCCCCTCTGACACCGTGGCCCCGCCTTGGAAATACGGTGCCCCCGCCCTCGGGAACCCGGGCGGGAACGCGGCCCCCAGGGACCGTGATCCGGCCCGGAAGGCCGGAAGTGCCGGAACCCGGTCTCAGTGCCAGAGCAGCGCGATGAAGATGTTCACCACGGTGAGGGCGCCGACCGCGCCGAAGACGGGCTTGGCGATCTTCTCGTCGTCCCGCTTCACATAGACCAGGCCGAGGATGACGATCAGGACGGCGAGCTTCACGCCGATCTTGAGGGTGTTCACGCTCTCGTCATTGGCCTGGCTGAGGCCGACCAGGGCGACGCCGGTGACCAACATGGTCAGGGCGCCGTGCAGCATCCCGGGGACGAAGCGGGCGGTGCCCGCGCTCATCGCCTTCATCTGCGTGAGGAATCCGCCGAGCAGCGCGGCGATGCCGATGATGTGCAGGCCGACGACGACATTGATGAGTACGTCCATGGCCCGGAGCCTAATTCCCGCTTATCAGGCTCCTTGCGGCGGGTGGGGCCCAACCGGCACTTCGGTCACAGCAGGCGCACAGTCCGGGGGCCAACGTCCCGGCTCCGGTCGAATCCGGTCGGCACGACGCCGGAAAGCGGCACTTCCGGTCATGACCTCGCTGGGCCGTGTCGCCCAGGTTTAGCGTCCTTGCCCAGGTGGCCGACTCCCCACCTCCGTCGCACCGCTGGACGGCTGTCGGTCACCCCGCCGAAAGGTCCGGCGGCGGGCCGCTCCCCCTGTGCGGTCCGTCGTCGGAACGGCTCCCCTCCCGGGGCGCCGCAGCGCGCAAGCACTGCCGTACGGAAGGACGTGAAGGCCCTCGTGGCTGCGCACCGAAAGCCCAAGCAGCATCCGCTCACCGGTCCCGCCGCCCGCACCGCCGCGACGCTCGCCCTGGCGTCGGCGGCCACCGCGACCCTCTTCGAGGGGGCCGGGCACGCGGATCCGAAGCTCACACCGGCTCAGGTAAAGGCCAAGGTCGACCAGCTGTACCACGACGCGGAGGTCGCGACGGAGGCGTACGACGGGACGAAGGAGGAGGCGGACGCGGCCGAGCGTTCGCTGAACGCGCTGCGGGACGAGGCCGCGCGCAAGACCCAGCAGCTCAACACGGCGCGCACCGCGCTCGGCTCCCTCGCGGCCGCGCAGTACCGCGGCGGAACCGTCGCTCCGGAGCTCCAGCTGTTCCTGTCGTCCAACCCGACGCGGTTCCTGGACGACGCCGCGCTCGCCCAGCACGCCGGGGACCGGACCGCGATCGCCGTCGCCGGGGTGCGCAAGCAGCTCTCCGAGCTCGACCGGCTGCACTCCACCGCCGACACCAAACTCACCGAGCTGCGCGGCCGCCAGTCGACGCTGCAGAAGCAGAAGAGCGACATCCAGTCGAAGATCACCTCGGCCGAGGATCTGCTCGCCCAGCTCAGCCGACCCGAGCGTGCGGCCTACGAGCAGGCCGACGCGGCGCCCGCCGACGCGCGGGCCAGCCGGTCGTCGGACATCCCGCGCGGGCCCGTCGCGGCCGCGCCCACCTCACGTGCCGCGGCCGCCGTCGCCTTCGCTTACGGTGCGCTCGGCAAGCCGTACGTCTGGGGCGCGACGGGTCCCTCGTCCTTCGACTGCTCGGGCCTGACCCAGGCCGCCTGGCGTTCGGCCGGGGTGCAGCTGCCGCGGACCACGTACACACAGATCAACGCGGGAACCCCGGTAACACGTTCCCAACTCACCCCGGGTGACCTGGTGTTCTTCTACTCGGGCATCAGCCACGTCGGGCTCTACATCGGCGGCGGCAACATGATCCACGCGCCGCACCCGGGGGCTCCGGTGCGCGTCGCGCCGGTCGACGAGATGCCGTTCGCCGGGGCGGTGCGGCCCGCGTGAGGGTGCGGATGCGGATGCGGATGCGGATGCGGGTGCGGGTGCGGGTGCGGATGCGGATGCGGATGTGGGTGCGGATGTGGGTGACGGGCATCAGCTGACGCCCGTTCGGCCCCCCGTCAGACCCCGCGTCCGGCGGCGGGTTCGGCGCCCGCGCCCATCTCCTTGGTCAGCCAGCGGAAGACGTCGGGGACCTGGGCCTTCCATACCGAGCTGGCGTGGCCGCCGCCGTTGAGCCTCACCACGGTCACCGCGGTGGGCGCCTTGGCGGCCTTCTTCAGGGCGAGCCCGTCGCTGTAACCGTCCTTCTGCTCTCCGGAGGCGAACAGCGAGACGCGCGGCGGTGTCGCAGCGTGCTTGAGGATCCACAGCGGGTTGGACTCCGTGCGCAGTTTGGGGTCCTTCGCGGTGATCGAGTCCTTCTCGGCGGCCGGGTCGTTGTAGCCGGACAGGGTGACGCCGGCCCGGTAACGGTCGGGGTGCTCGATGGCGAGCTTGGTAGCGCAGTGGGCGCCCGCCGAGTACCCGGCGACGGCCCAGCCGTCCGCGCCCGGGGTGGCACGGAAGTTGTCGGTGACCATCTTGCGGACGTCGACGCTGAGCCAGGTGTCGGCGTTGACCACGCCCGGCACGTTGGCGCAGCCGGTGTCCTTGCCGCTCAGGAGCGTGGTGCGCGGTGAGACGAGGATGAAGGGCGCGACCTCGCCGCGCTCCATCAGCGGGGTGAGCTGTTCCTGCGACTTCAGGGTGCCGAACCAGGCACCTATCGAGCCCGGGTAGCCGGGGAGCAGCTCGACGACGGGGAAGGTCTTGCCCCGGTAGGCGGGGTCGTCGTACTGCGGCGGCAGCCACACCGCCACCTCGCCCTCGACCCCGGAGACCTGCCCCTTGAGCAGGGTCTTCACGACGCCCTTGCCGACCTTGCTGGTGTACGGCTCGAACTTCTGTTTCACCTTGGGCTCGGTCGCCGTGTTCATGCCGCCGGTGCCGTCGGGGCCGAGGTCGGGGGCGGCGTTGACGTGGTCACCGCCGCCGAGCAGGTCGTCCCAGGTGTCGTAGAGGCCGTTGGCGTTGTTGACGAGCAGGAAGACCACGAGGATCGCGGTGACCTGGGCGAAGCCGAGCATGAGGAGCCGCGAGACCCAGCGGACGAACGCCGGACCGCCGATCCTGGTCCATAGGAGGAGGGGCAGCAGGAGTGCGGCCGCGGCCGCGACGATCGCGGTCACGAAGAAGGGGGTTCCGGTCAGGCTCATCACGCCCCGGAAGAGGGACGGTCGGGAGCACCAGTTGCCCACTTTGCCAGCGTTTTGCCAAAAGGTGACGCCTCGTGCCCTTTACTTCTCAGCCCGTGTGCGGTGGTGGGTTTGGGTACGTTTCGCCGCGCGCGCCGGGGCCGCCCGTGAGCTACCCGGCGCTGCGAATCCCGGTCTTCTGCGGTGCCGTCTTCTGGGGCGCGGTGTTCTGGGGGGCCGTGTTCGGGGGCGTGGCCTTCCGGGGCGCGGTGTTCTGGACGCCGCTCACCTGGGCGGACAGCCAGCGGAACACCTGGGGCACAAGCGGCTTCCACACCACGTTGAGATGGCCGCCGCCGGTTCGGTGCACCCACACCCGGGTGGGCGTCTTGGCGGCGGCGCGCAGCGCGAGCCCGTCCTCGTAGCCGTCGCCCGGCTGGCCGGTGAGGTAGAGCGAGGTGCGGGGCGGGTGCTTGGCGTGGGTGAGTATCCACAGCGGGTCGGTCTCGCGCCGCAGTACGGGATCGCCGGCGGTGATCGAGTCGGGCTCGGCGGCGGGGTCGTTGTAGCCGGACAGCGCGATCCCGGCGCGGTAGCGGTCGGGGTGTTCGACGGCGAGCTTGGCCGCGCAGTGCGCGCCGGCCGATATCCCGGCGACGGCCCATCCGTCGGGGCCGGGGACGGCACGGAAGGTGTCGGTGACCATCTTGCGGACGTCGACGCTCAGCCAGGTGTCGGCGTTGACGACGCCCGGCACGTTGGCACAGCCGGTGTCCTGGCCCCCGGCGAGCAGCGCGGTGCGCGGCGCGACCAGAATGAACGGCTTGACCTCGCCGGCCGCCATCAGCGGCCGGAGCTGCTCGGCGACGTCGAGGTTGGTGAACCAGTCCCGGGCCGAGCCGGGATGGCCGGGCAGCAGCTCGACCACGGGGAAGTCCTTGTTCTGGTACGCCGGTTCGCCGTACTGCGGTGGCAGCCACACATAGACCTCGCCCTCCGCCCCGGAGACCCGGCCGGTCAGCTGGGTGACCCGGACGCCGGCGCCCATCTCGGGGTCGCCGGCCGGGGTGAAGGTCTGCTTGATCCGCGGTTCCTCGCCGATGCGGCGGCCGCCGGTGCCGTCGGCGCCGAGGTTGGGGGCGGCCGCGACATGGCTGTCGGTGCCGAGCAGGTCGCCCCAGGTGTCGTAGAGACCGTTGGCGTTGTTGACGGCGACGAACACCACGAGGACCGCTGTCGCCTGCGCGGCGACCACCATGCCGAGCCGCAGGGCGCCGCGCACCACGACGGGCCCGCCGACCCGGTGCCACAGGAGCAGCGGCAGCAGCACGGCGAGCGCGGCCACCACGATCGTGGTGGCGAAGAAGGGCGTCCCGGTCAGGCTCATCACGTCCGGCAAGAGTGACATGAGCGCGCCCGCGTTGCCGGTTTTGCCATGGTTTTACACGGGTGAAACCGTGCGCGGGTAAGCCGTACGGTTCCTCCGTCGCGGCTCGGACGGACCCACGGCCCGGCGTGCGGACCTCAGACCAGCCTGCGTGCCGTCGCCCATCGGGTCAGCTCGTGGCGGTTGGAGAGCTGGAGCTTGCGCAGCACCGCCGAGACGTGCGACTCGACCGTCTTGACGGAGATGAAGAGCTGCTTGGCGATCTCCTTGTAGGCGTAGCCCCGGGCGATCAGGCGCAGCACCTCGCGCTCGCGCTGGGTGAGGCGGTCCATGTCCTCGTCGGCCGGCGGCGCGTCCGTGGAGGCGAACGCGTCCAGGACGAAGCCCGCGAGGCGCGGCGAGAACACCGCGTCGCCGTCCTGCACCCGGAAGATCGAGTCGATGAGGTCGGCGCCGGTGATGGTCTTGGTGACGTAGCCGCGGGCGCCGCCGCGGATCACCCCGATCACGTCCTCCGCCGCGTCCGAGACGGACAGCGCGAGGAAGCGCACCGGGTTCTCGGCGTCGGCCATCATCGTCGCCGAGCGGCGCAGCACCTCGACGCCGCCGCCGCCGGGCAGGTGGACGTCGAGCAGCACCACCTCGGGGCGGGTCGCGGTGATGACCGTGACCGCCTGGTCGACGTCGGCGGCCTCGCCGACCACCTCGACGCCCGTGGTCGCGGTCTGGCCGATCTCCGCCTGGACTCCGGTGCGGAACATCCGGTGGTCGTCGACGAGGACCACCCTGACGTGGCGGCCTGTCGTTTCCTCGGTCATCCCTGTGCCCTCTCCATCTCCAACTCGACCTCCGTGCCCCCGCCGGGCACCGAACGCAGCCTGGCCGTACCGCCGTTGCGCTGCATCCGGCCGATGATTGATTCCCGTACGCCCATCCGGTCGCCGGGCACCGCGTCCAGGTCGAATCCGGGTCCCCGGTCGCGTACCGAGACGAAGACCGTGCGGCCCTCGACCTCCGCGTACACCTGGACGGCGCCGCCCTCGCCACCGTACTTGGCCGCGTTGACCATTGCCTCGCGTGCGGCCTGCATTTGTGCGGACAGGCCGTCGTCCAGCGGGCAGTCGCCGACGACGACCACCTCAATGGGGACACCGTGCTTGTCCTCGACTTCGGCCGCCGCTTTCTTCACGGCCTCGGCGAGCGTCTGCGGCTCCTCTTCCTTGTCCTTTCCGGTGCCCCCCGGTTTGTAGAGCCAGGCGCGCAACTCCCGCTCCTGGGCCCGGGCCAGGCGCCGGACCTCGCCGGTGTTCTCCGCGTTGCGCTGGATCAGGGTCAGGGTGTGCAGCACCGAGTCGTGGACGTGGGCGGCGACTTCGGCGCGCTCCTGGGCGCGGATGCGCATCAGGCGCTCCTCGGACAGGTCCTGCGTCATGCGCACCAGGTAGGGCCCGGCGAGCAGGGCGATGCCGGCGAGGACGGCTATCGCCGCGGTCAGGACGTTGCCGAGCTGTGCGGCCGAGCCGTTGACCACGACGAAGCCGGTCAGTCCGGTGCCGACCAGGGCGACCCCGGCCAGACCCCGGGCCACCGGGAGCCATCGGCTGCGGCGGGCGCCCTCGGTCCAGCGGGCCCGGCGCGTGTTGTCGGCCTGGCGCCACACCAGGACGACGCCGACGCCGATGAGGAGAGTGGGGAAGACGTACGGGTTGGCCCAGCCGCCCACATCCACCTTGGAGGCGAAGATCGCGGCGCCGAGGACCAGCGCGATCAGCGCGACGATCTGCCCCTTGTCGGGCTTGCGCAGCCTGCGCCGCCCGTCCGCGCTCAGCTCGAACGCGGAGCGCTGGCCGGTCGTGGTGCCGCCGAGGCCCAGCGGGACCACGAACCAGAACGCCGCGTACAGCAGCGCCCCCAGGCCGTTGACCGCCAGCAGCCCGAGGAAGACGATCCGCACCCACACCACCGGAAGGCCCAGGTGTCCGGCGAGCCCGCGCGCGACGCCGCCGAGCATCCGCCCCTCGGCGGAGCGGTACAGCTTGCGGACCGGCGCTTCGTCGGCCTCGGGCGGCGACGACAGGCGGGGGGTGGCGACTGGCATGCCCCGATCGTCACACGGCCGCGGCCCCCGGAACATCAGGGTTGGCCCCCAGGCTTCCCTGAGGCAAGCCCCCGCACGCGGGGGAGGCCACCTCCCCTTCACGGGGGAGTCGTGGGGTCCACGGGAGAGCCTCGCGGGTCGCGAACGGAGCCTCGGGGGTCGCAAGGGGAAGCCTCGGGGACGAAATCAGGGTGAGGCCAGGGTCGGGGCGGGTGCCGTGTGCCGCATGGGCCCGTCACCATGTACGTATGAGCACGCCGACCCACGTGACCGTATGAGCACGCCGACCAAGGTGTCCGTATGACCACGCCCGCCCAGGTGACCGCATGAACACGCCGACCGAGGTCTCCGTATGAGCACGCCGACCGAGACGCCCCTCGCGCCGCCCGACCCGGCTGCCGAGCCTGCGCTGCTGCGCCGTAGCAGCCGCAACAAGGTCATCGGCGGGGTCTGCGGCGGCCTCGGCCGGTACTGCGACCTCGACCCGGTGATCTTCCGCATCGCACTCGGCGTGCTCGCGGCGACCGGCGGCCTCGGCCTGGTCCTGTACGGCTTCGCCTGGCTGATCCTGCCGCTCGACGGCGAGGACGAGAACGAGGCCCGGCGGCTGCTCACCGGCCGCGTCGAGGGTGCGGCGCTCATCGCCGTCCTGATGGCCCTGGCCGGCTGCGGGATCTTCCTGACGATGCTGAAGAACGGCCCGGTGATGACGTTCGCCGTGCTGCTCGTGCTGCTCACCGCGGGCTCCGGCGTCTGGTCGCAGCGCCGCGCCGCGACGCCGGCGGACACCCCGCTCGACCCGGTCGCCGCCCAGGCCGTGGCGGACGCGCCGCCCGAGACGAAGGCGCCGCCCGCGCCGTCCCCGCCGTCCTGGTGGCGGGACCCGATCATCAAGGACGGCACCACGGGCCCGGTCGCCACGGGCTATTTGTGGGGCCCCGCGGACGCGTTCGATCTCCCGGCCGCCAAGACCGGCAGGGCCGCGAAGGCGGCGGCGCGCGCCGACCGGGGGCCGCGCTCCATCGGTGGCCTCGTCTTCCTGGCGGCGCTGCTCGCCTTCGGGGCGGGCCTCGGCGACCAGTGGGGTCACCAGCCGCTCGGCACGGGGTTGCAGACCGGGTTCGCGGCCGCGCTCGCCGTGTTCGGGCTCGGCCTGCTCGTCAGCTCGTTCGCCGGCCGTACGGGCTTCGGCACCCTGTTCCTGGCGGTGCTCACGGCGGCCTTGCTCGCAGGTTCCGCCGCGCTCCCCAAGACCATCGACGCGCACTGGGTGCGCACGGGCTGGGCGCCGGTCACGGTCGGCGAGGTGCGGCCCGAGTACCGTCTGGGCACCGGTGTCGCCACCCTCGACCTGAGCAGGATCGCCGTGCCCGCGGGCCAGACCCTGACGACCGGCGCGCAGGTCGGCGCGGGCCGCGCCAGGGTCGTCGTACCGAAGGACGTGACCGTGAAAGTGAGTTTCGACGTCGGTCTCGCTGACATCCGGCTGCCCGGTGAGAAACCGGACGACCTACGGGTCTCGACGGACGACAAGCGCACGGCCACCCTGGCGCCGCCGGCGGGCGCCGCGCCGGCCGGCACGCTGGAGCTGCATCTCGCGGTCGCCGTCGGCCAGGCGGAGGTGGACCGTGCTGCGTCATGAGTTCCGCCCCGGCCGGGTTGTCGCCGGGCTCGCCCTGATCGTCACCGCCGTTCTGTTCGCGGGGGACGCGGCGGGCCGCTGGAACACCCCGTCGCCGGTCGCGATCCCGCTGATCTGCGGCGGCCTCGGGATCGCGTCCCTGGTGAGCTGGGTGGACTACGGGTTGCGGCGGCGCCGCCTTGCGAGGAAGGCGTCGGCGGAGAGCAAGGGTGTCCCGGCCAGCACCAGCGGCAGCCAGGCCATCAGGTAGGCGAGGTCGTTGCCGTAGTAGTACGGGGTCGTCTGCCAGCTCACCGTGAGCCACAGGGAGAGCGAGATGAGGGCCCCGCCCAGCGCGGCGAGCCGGCCGAACAGGCCGAGCAGCGTGCCGATGCCGACGGCCAGTTCGCCGAGGGCGATGGCGTACCCGAAGCCGACCGGGCTCTTGAGGGCGAGGTCCACGAGGGCGGGGATCGCCGAGCTGTCCCGCACCCCGTGCATGAGTTCGCCGATGGAGCCGGTCCCGCTCGCGTGCAGGAACGCGCTGTCGGTGAGCTTGTCGAGGCCGGCGTAGACGAACGTCACGCCGAGGAAGACGCGCAGCGGCACCAGTGCGTAGGTCCGGGCCGTGGCCCGCCACCCCCGCGTCCGGTCTGCTCCGGCCCGCTCCCTGGTCGCATATCCATGAGACATGGCTGATTCCGCCTCCATCCGATTCACCTGTCACCAGACGATACGGACGGGGGGAACGCGTGTCTCAATCCCCCACAGGTCGCCGCTCCGCGTCGCGGGCCGAGCCGGAGGGGGGCCGGGCGGCGGGGCCTATTCCGCGATCTCCACCGCACCGAGCCGGGGCCGGGCGGCGGAGGCTGGCCACGATCTCCACCGGCACCCGATCTCCACCGCGCCACGGGCCGGGCGGCAGAGGCTACTCGGCGATCTCCACCAGTACCCCGTTCGTCTCCACTCCCGCGGCCGTCACCACCCGCACCTCCACCCGTCCCGCCTCGACGTCCACCGGTACCGGCACGGTCAGCACCGTGTCCGTCGGGTTGGCGAAGCCGCCGGGGACGGGGATCAGCGGGACGTGGACATGGACGGCGCCGATGCGCACCACCATCCGCGCGAGCCGGTCCGGGGTGCCGGCGCCCGGCGGCACGAAGCCCACGCCGCGGATCTCGATGTCGTCGCCGGTCCTGATGGGCGCGTCCAGATCGCCCGCCTCCCGGGCCCGCACCACGGACAGCACCACCGGGCGGCCGCCCTCCGCGTACTTCGCGGACAGGTAGGTCGCCGCCGACACCACGACCAGCCCCGCCAACCCCCAGGGCAGGTCCGGGAGTTGTTCGGGTCGGCGTGCCAGGCGTACGGCCGCGAAGAGGAGGGCCACCAGGCTCACCGCCACGTACTGGACATCGGCGAGGCTCCCCCGGCCGGCGTCGTCGGCCAGGAGGTCGGCGCCGCGCGGGCGGTCGGCGCGCACCTTCTGGAGGCGTTGCCCGTGGAGACGTACGGTCACGACCCTGCGGACCAGGACCGCGATCGAGGAGGTGAGGAAGACGACGGTCAACAGGCCGCCGCAGCGGGCGAGTTCGAGGCCGTGCAGGACTTTCTCGCGCTCGGCGGCATCCGATGCGGCGGCCAGGCGCAGGGCGAGGACCAGTGTGGTGAAGAGCGCGAAGAGGACCCAGGACGCGGCGACCGCGCGCGAGGTCGAGAGGCGGTTGTCCTCGCCGAGCACGGGGGCGAGCAGCCCGCCGCCCGAGCGGTGCAGATGCGCGGTGGCCGTCAGGAGGGCGGCGACGGCGAGCGCAGCCAGGAGCCCGGCGGTGCGGGCCACCGTCCAGCCCGCTCCTACGGCGGTGGACGCCTCGGCGAGGGCGAGGGCGACCACCCCGCCCCAGACGGTGGCGAGCGTGCCCTGCCATACGCGGTCCGGCCAGCTCCGGCCGGCTTCCCGGCTGCGTTCGGCGACGGCTCGCGCGGACTGGGTGAGCTCGTCCGAGACCCACTGCCGTGAGGCGCCCGCGGAGTGGGCGAGGGCGGCGGGCAGCCCCTGGCCCGCGGCGAGTCCGTCCCGCTTGGCGAGGAACTCCGCCACCGCGCGCCGGTGTCCGTCCCGCGCGCCGTGCGCGCAGTCACCGCCGCATTGCCGAGCCTCCTGGACCGCCACCGGGACTCCGCCTTCCGTCAAACCCCTTGAACCGAGGAGGGAATTGTCGCGCACGAATCACGCCCCGGGGCCGGTGTGGCCCGGCCCTGAGGGTGATTGACGCACCATCGAATTGACGTACTACGACACGAGTTCGGGTCCGCCGGCCATACGACGGGCGGCTCGGCGCCCCTCGGAACCGCTTCCCTCATGTGAGGCGTGTGGGAAGGGAGGGGCTGCTGGCGCTTTATGACGGGGCGCCACCGACCCTGCCTTTTTAGCCCATCCGGATGGTTGAATAGCGCACATCACGTCACGTGACTTGACAAATCCGACACTGGAAAGGTTTTACATCATGACCACTCCGCCCTCACCCAGCGTCCTCACCCTGACCAAGGATCACGGCGCAGCCGACCTCGACGGTGTGACGAAGATGGGCATCGGTGCGTCCTGGGACACCACGTCCGGGGGGAGTGGCGCCCTCCTCGGCGCCCTGCGCAAGGCGCGCGGCACCGACCTGGACGTGTTCGCCATCCTCCTGAACGGCAAGGACCCGGTCCGCTACGCCGGCCTGGACGTGACCGACCCCCTGCAGAACGGCGCCGTGACGTCCACCGGCGACAACCAGACCGGGCGCGGGGACGGCGACGACGAACTGATCGAGGTCACCTTCGACCGGGTGCCGCCGCAGGTCACCAGCATCGTGTTCGTCTGCGCCGCCTATAAGAAGGGCAGCGACTTCAAGAAGGCCGCCAACGTGTCCTTCAAGGTCTACGACAGCACCGGCGGCACCACCCAGCAGGTCGCCGACATATGGCCCTCGCTCCTGGGCAACGGCAACGCCATCGCCGTCGCGAAGGCCTACCGCGTGGGCGCGGCCTGGAAGCTGGAGGTCATCAACACGCGCGGCACGGTCAAGCAGGGCGACCAGGAGAGCCTCCTGCGGTTCGCGGCCAACAAGTAGGCCACCGCGCGACGGCCTGTCGGCGCCCGGCCGTTACCGCCTCTTTCGCGAGCGGCCGGTGCACGGATCTTCTCGTCCCGCCCGGCTCGTGCGATCGTGATCTGACTGGATGTCAGGTAGTGGGCTGTGCGAGGGGGAGGTCACCGACGTGGCACAGGACTGGACGGCGGTCTATCTGGCGCACCGGGAGACGTACGCCGCGTTCTTGACCGCGACGGACCTGGAGGCCCGGGTGTCGTGGCACCGCTGGCGCGGCGAGTACGAGGACGAGCAGCAGGCGCTCGCCGCGACGGACGCCGCCTTCTCGACGACGCAGGCCGCCTTCAACATGATCGACCTGGAGGCCGTGGGCGCGGCCGCGGAGGCCGCGGCGCTGGTGGCGGCGATCCGTGCCATGCACGAGGCCGACGCGGAACCGCCGGGCGTCTGGGAGGAGTTCACCAGGCTCCGTACGGAGTTCATCGCGGCGGCGCGGGAACACCTCAAGGCGCACTGAGAGACTCCGTGCCGGAAAGGCTCCGCGACCCCGGCCCCTGAACCCGGCCCGCCACCCCGAGCCGGGCCCCGGCCCGCGACCCCGACGCGACGACGGCGCCGCCCCGGTGAGGGGGCGACGCCGTCGCTCATGCGGTGGAGCTGATCCCGGTCCGGGTCACTCCCACTCGATGGTGCCCGGCGGCTTGCTCGTCACATCGAGGACGACGCGGTTGACGTCGGCGACCTCGTTGGTGATGCGGGTGGAGATCTTCGCGAGCACGTCGTACGGCATCCGCGTCCAGTCCGCCGTCATGGCGTCCTCGGAGGAGACCGGGCGCAGCACGATCGGGTGGCCGTAGGTGCGGCCGTCGCCCTGGACGCCCACCGAGCGCACATCGGCGAGCAGCACGACCGGGCACTGCCAGATCTCGCGGTCGAGCCCGGCCGCGGTCAGCTCCTCGCGGGCGATCGCGTCGGCCTGGCGCAGCAGGTCGAGGCGGTCCTTGGTGACCTCGCCGACGATGCGGATGCCGAGGCCGGGGCCGGGGAACGGCTGGCGCTGGACGATCTCCTCCGGCAGGCCGAGCTCCTGGCCCACCATGCGGACCTCGTCCTTGAACAGCTTGCGCAGCGGCTCGACGAGCTCGAACTCGATGTCGTCGGGCAGGCCGCCCACGTTGTGGTGCGACTTGATGTTCGCGGTGCCGGTGCCGCCGCCGGACTCGACGACGTCCGGGTAGAGCGTGCCCTGGACGAGGAAGGCGACCTCGGGGCCGTCCTCCTGGAGGATCTCCAGCTGCGCCTGCTCGAAGACCCGGATGAACTCACGGCCGATGATCTTGCGCTTCTCCTCGGGGTCGCTGACCCCGGCCAGCGCGTTCAGGAACCGCTCCTGCGCGTCGACGACCTTCAGGTTGGCGCCGGTCGCGGCCACGAAGTCCTTCTCGACCTGCTCGGTCTCGCCCTTGCGCATCAGACCGTGGTCGACGTACACGCAGGTCAACTGGGAGCCGATGGCCTTCTGTACGAGGGCCGCGGCGACCGCGGAGTCCACGCCACCGGACAGGCCGCAGATCGCGCGCTTGGTGCCGACCTGCTCGCGGATGAGGGCGACCTGCTCCTCGACGACGTTGTGCGTCGTCCACGTCGGCTCGATGCCGGCGCCGCGGTAGAGGAAGTGCTCCAGGATCTGCTGGCCGTGCGTGGAGTGCATCACCTCGGGGTGGTACTGGACGCCGTACAGCTTCTTCTCGTCGTTCTCGAAGGCGGCGACCGGGACGACGTCGGTGGAGGCCGTCACCGTGAAGCCCTCGGGGGCGGCGGAGCAGGCGTCGCCGTGCGACATCCACACCGACTGCTCGGCGGGGGTGCCCTCGAAGAGCGTGGAGCCCTGCTTGGAGACGGCCAGCGGAGTGCGGCCGTACTCGCGGGCGCCGTTGTCGTCGACCGTGCCGCCGAGCGTGGTCGCCATCAGCTGGAAGCCGTAGCACATGCCGAAGACCGGCACTCCGGCCTCGAAGATCGCGCGGTCCAGGCGCGGGGCGCCCTCCGCGTACACGGAGGACGGGCCGCCGGAGAGGATGATCGCCTTCGGGTTCCTGGCCAGCATCTCGGCCACGGGCATGCTGCTCGGGACGATCTCGCTGTAGACCCGGGCCTCGCGGACGCGGCGGGCGATGAGCTGGGCGTACTGCGCGCCGAAGTCGACGACCAGGACGACGTCCGGGTTGTTGTCGGGCGCGGCTGCGGAGGGTGCTGCTGGCACGGGTGGCGGCCTTCCGGCGGTGGGAGGGGGTCGGTATTTGTCGATTCTACCGGGGCCGGCGGTGGCCGGTTCGTCTCACCATCCGAACCCGGATTGGCCCGCCCTCGGGGCGCCGGTCCATACTGTGGCCATGCGCGAGCACCAGACCTTCGTCTTTACCTATGGCACCCGGCCCGCCGGGCGCCATGGGTTCGTGGGTTTCGCCGCGTGAGCGACTGACGCACACTTCCCAGAGCGCCCCGGGCCGACAAGGCCCGGGGCGCTCTGTGGTTTCCGGTCCTTGCCGATCCGGGGCGCCGCACCCACCACCCGAGGAGCAGACCCCATGAGCACGACCACCACCAGCCCGACCGTCATGAGCCCGACCACCCCCGGGAAGGTCGCCCCCGCGAAGGACGCCGCCGCGAAGGACGCCGCCGCGAAGGACGCCGCTGAGAAGACCGGCGCCCGCACCGACGAGGCCGCCGCGGTGATCGCCGGCGCACGCGAGCGCATCGACGCGCTCGACGACCGCATCATCGGCCTGATCCAGGAACGCGCGGCCGTCTCGGCCGTCATCCAGGAGTCCCGCATCGCCTCGGGCGGGCGCCGGGTCAATCTCAACCGCGAGATGGAGGTCCTGGCCCACTTCCGCGACGCCCTGGGCAAGCCCGGCACCGCCCTCGCGATGACGATGCTGGAGCTGTGCCGGGGCCGTATCTGAGTTCGGGCGCTCCTCACCCGTACGGCGCCGTGACCGTCCCCGGCCCGGCTTCGTTGGTGGGGTGTCCGTGCCAGCCAGGGGCGGGCCCGAAGAAAACCACGCGTGGCTCCGCTGGGGCGTGTGACGTATCTGCAAGTACGTCGTGGGACCTCGCCCCAGTGTGCGTGACCGGACGGCAGGGGACAGCAGCCCGGTCACACCCAAGAGCGGTCGGTTCCGGGGACGCCCGGGACCGACCGCATCCGGTCGAACGATCGTCCCGGTCGCGGCCCCATCACCCGCTTCACCTCACCTCTCGGCGAACCCGGCCGCATCACCCCTCTCGGCGGACCCGCCGCGTCTCACCCCCGGCCGCGTTTCGGCACCCCAGGTCGCGTTTCGGTCGAGCCGGTCGAGCCGGTCGAGCCGGTGGCGCTCAGCTGCGGCTGAGGAGTCCGCGCCCTTGATGGCGTTCCGCGTCCAGCGTCTTGCTGCGGTCGTACGGGTCGACGGCGGAGCCGCTCGGCGCGGCGCCCTGGACCGGTTCGTCGGAGAAGTGCGGATGCGTGTAACCGTCATAGACGCCGCAGGCCGAGTTGGCGATGTCTTCCTCGTAGCGGGTGATCCAGAGTTTGCCTTCGGCGGAGGTCTGCGTGGCCGAGCTGGTGACCTCGACGTCCAGGACCCGGCGCACGATCGTGCGGGCCACCGTCGTCGAGCCGGGCGCCGCCTTCACCAGCGGGTAGACGAAGCTGTAGTCGCTGTGGACGAGGACGCCGCCGCCGTCGGACGTGGCGCTGAACGTCATGCGGCCACGGGTCTTGACCACGTTCCCCACGAGCGCGACCTCCTTGGGGTCGAACCGGCTGAAGAGGCTCAGCGGGTTGTGGGCCTTGTCCGGCTTGGCCAGCGCGGTGGTGAGACGGGCGAGGACGTCCGTCTCCCCCGGGTCGATCAGAGCGAGCGCCCGCTCGGGGCGGCCGCCGCGCAGGGTCGACGGGTTCAGGTCGGCGTCGATCAGCAGGTCCCGTGTATCGGCCAGGGCCGCCGCCTCCCGCTCCTTGCGCAGCCGGTCGGTCACCATCCGGGCGCGCGCCGAGGGCTCCTTGGGTGCGGCGGACGTCTTGATGTCCAGCTCGCTGTCCCGGATGAACCGCTCCCAGACCTCGTCCGGCACCGCGTCG
Organism: Streptomyces sp. NPDC048361; assembly: GCF_040651795.1. Classification (NCBI taxonomy): domain Bacteria; kingdom Bacillati; phylum Actinomycetota; class Actinomycetes; order Kitasatosporales; family Streptomycetaceae; genus Streptomyces; species Streptomyces sp. NPDC048361. The sequence goes on along the minus strand of NZ_JBEZKW010000024.1, from coordinate 44,392 downwards.
TCACCCGACGCCCCTCCCGAGGCCGGCTGCTCCTCACTCACTGTGTCCCTCTTGACATGTCCTGGGCGGCACGGGCGGCCGCGGCAGCCGTTCGACATGCGGCGCCGGGCGATGGTTGCCCCGACAGGGAAGTGGCGTGGATCACATAAGGATTTCGTGAAGGTGGACAACCATTCACGTCTGTCACAGGTCATGCAGACGGAACCAACAGCCTCGCCCGTTTTGCGTTCACGCCTGCGGGGCTCCACCAGGTCTCCACGTACGCGACAGGCGCTGCACTCGGAGGGGGGTGCAGCGCCTGACGCGTGTCCGGTCGCCGAGCGGCCGCGACGCCGTTACGACGCCGGTTCCGCGGCTACGACGCCGGCTCCTTCGGCGGGACCTGCGGCAGACCGAGGAAGGGCAGCTTCAGCGCGCCGAACGCCTCCGCGGGGACGGCCGGCGCCTTCGGCTCGACGGGGGCGAGCCGGACATAGGCCGCACCCTGCGCCGGGCGGAGGTCCTCCTCGCCCTTGTTCGGCCACAGCGACATGGCCCGCTCGGCCTGTGCGGTGATCGTCAGGGACGGGTTCACGCCGAGGTTGGCCGAGACGGCCGCGCCGTCGACCACCGAGATCCCCGGGTGCCCGTAGAGCCGGTGGTACGGGTCGATCACACCGGTCTCGGCCGAGTCGCCGATCGGGCAGCCGCCGAGGAAGTGCGCGGTGAGCGGGGTGCCCATGAGCTCGCCGACGTTGGACCCCGCGAAGCCGTTGATCTCCGCTGCGATCGCCGCGGCCCCCTCGGTGGCCGCCTTGATCTGCTTGGGGTTGGGCGCGCCGTGTCCTTGCTCCGCGGTCAGCAGGCCCTTGCCGACACCGTCCTGCTTCAGGTGCGTGGTGAGCGAATTGTCGAGTGACTGCATGACCAAGCCGATGATCGTTCGCTCGGACCAGTGGTGATTGCTGATCGAACGCGCGAGGAGCAGGGGGTGTTTGGCCGCGTTGCCGAGCCAGTTGCGGACCCGGTTGACGCCGTAGGGCACCTGGAGGATCGACATGCTGCCCATCGCGTTCGAACCCTTGCCGTAGCGGACGGGCTCGATGTGGGTGTTCTCGTCCGGGTGGATCGAGGAGGTGATGGCGACGCCCCGCGTGAAGTCGACCCTGGGCGCGCCGTGCTGCTTGCGGTAGCGGCGGCTCGTGGTCTGCGCGCCGACGAGCGCTTCCGAGTTGGTACGGGTCAACTCCCCCAACCGCTTGGAAATGTACGGGAGTTGACCGCCCGATTTCATCCGGTGCAGCAGGGTCTGGGTGCCGTAGGTGCCTGCCGCGACGACGACGTGACGCGCGGTGAACAGGCGGCCCGGGGCGTCCTTGCGGTCGGTGGGCAGCGTCGCCACGGCGTGGCCGCCACGCGAGTCACCGGTCACCGATACGACGGTCGTCATGGGGTGGACGACCGCGCCCGCCCTCTCGGCGAGGTACAGGTAGTTCTCGTTGAGGGTGTTCTTCGCGCCGTGCCGGCATCCCGTCATGCACTCACCGCACTCGGTGCACGCCTTGCGGGAGGGGCCCGCACCGCCGAAGTACGGGTCGTCGACGGCCGTGCCGGGGCGCGCCTTCGCCGTGCCGTCACCGTCCTGGCCGTCGCCGAAGAAGACACCGACGGGCGCCATGTGGAAGGTGTCGCCGACCCCCATGCGCTGGGCGGCGGCCTTGAGGTGGACGTCGGACGGCGTCATCGTCGGGTTGAGCCGTACACCGAGCATGCGCCGCGCCTGGTCGTAGTAGGGCGCCAGCTCGTCCTGCCAGTCGGTGATGGACTTCCACTGCGGGTCGTCGAAGAACTGCTGCGGCGGCACGTAGAGGGTGTTGGCGTAGTTGAGCGATCCGCCGCCGACGCCGGCGCCGGCGAGGACCATCACATTGCCCAGCAGATGGACGCGCTGGATTCCGTACAGGCCGAGCTTCGGCGCCCACAGGTAGTTCTTGATGTCCCAGGAGTTCTTCGGCAGGGTCGCCGCGGTGAAGCGGCGGCCCGCTTCGAGCACACCGACGCGGTACCCCTTCTCGGTGAGCCTCAGCGCCGTCACCGAGCCACCGAAGCCCGACCCGATCACGACGACGTCGTAGTCGTACCCGCGGTCGTCGTACCCGCCGTCGTCGTCCGGATTCTGCGCTGGGGGTACCTGGGGCATGGCTCTCCTCGTGCACGGGGGGGCGGACGGGTCGTCGGCGGGAGCGGGATCCGATGGACGGGTCTTCGGCGGGGCGGGGTCCGGAGGAGGCGGGCTAGCGCAGGCGCAGGGCCTTCATCGCCTTGAGGCTGCGGGTCATGAAGGCCGCGTACTTCTCGTCGTCCATCCCGAAGGACGGGGCGAGCGGGATGAGGCGCTGCTGGGCGACGGTCTGCGCCTCGGTGTACTTGAGGATGCCCTCGGAGCCGTGCCGGCGGCCGAGCCCGGAGTCCTTCATGCCGCCCATCGGCGACTGGACGCTGCCGTACGCGGGGGCGTACCCCTCGTTGATGTTGACCGTGCCGGTGTTCAGTTTCGCCGCCACCTCGTGGCCGCGGCGTGAATCCTTGGTCCACACCGAGGAGTTGAGGCCGTACGGCGTGCCGTTGGCCTGCTCGATCACCTCGTCCTCGTCCGTGAAGCGGTAGACGGAGACAACCGGCCCGAAGGTCTCCTCGGTGCACACCGCCATGGGCGACTCGACGCCGTCCAGGATGGTGGGCTCGTAGAAGAGGGGGCCGATGTCGGGGCGGGCGACGCCGCCGGCGACGAGGGTGGCTCCCTTGGCGACGGCCTCGTCGACGTGCCGGGTGACGGTCTCCAGCTGGCGTTCGCCGACCAGCGAGCCCATGTCCGCTCCGTACGCCAGTGATCGACCGAGCCGCATCGCCTTCGTTCGTGCGGCGAATCGATCGAGGAAGGCGTCGGCGATCGATGCGTGCACGTACAGTCGCTCGATCGAAATGCAGAGCTGACCGGCGGAGGAGAAGCAGGCACGGACCGCGCCCGCGGCCGCCTTCTCCACATCGGCGTCGTGCAGCACAAGCATGGCGTTCTTGCCGCCCAACTCCAGGGATACGCCCACCAGTCGGGCCGCCGCGCCCTGGGCCACCTCGCGGCCGGTGCGGGTCGAGCCGGTGAAGGAGACGTAGTCGGCGTGCTTGACGACCTCGGGGCCGACGACGGGACCGCCACCGAGGACGACCTGGAAGACCTCGGCCGGGAGGCCCGCCTCGATCAGCAGGTCGCGTGCCCACAGGGCGGTGAGCGCGGTCTCGGTGTCGGGCTTCATCACGACGGCGTTGCCGGAGACGAACGCGGGCAGCGCGTCGCCCACCGACAGTTCGAACGGGTAGTTCCATGGCGCTATCTGCCCGACGACCCCGCGCGGCTGACGCAGCTCCGTGACCTTGGTCAGGGTGGGTACGACGCCCGTGTGACGCCTGGGCTTCAGGTAGGCGGGGGCCTTGCGGCCGTAGTGGCGCGCGGCGACCGCGACCGCCTGCACCTCCTCGTGGGCGTGCAGCCGCGCCTTGCCCGTCTCCAGCTGGATCAGGTCGAGCACCTCGGCCTGGCGGGCGAGCACGAGATCGTGGAAGCGCAGCAGCACGGCGGCCCGCGCGCGGACCGGTGTCGCGGCCCAGGCGCGCTGTGCCGCGCGGGCGCGGGTGAACGCCTCGGCGACGTCCTCGGGGGTGGACTCGGGCAGGTCGGCGAGTTTGTCCCCGGTGAACGGCGTGTGGTTGGCGGTCCGCCCCGAGCCGACCACACCCCGCGTGAGCTGGGCGACGAGCTGCGCCGTGACCACGTCGGCGGCGGTGCGCGCGCCGGCCGGGGCCGGGGCCACCGGGTTGGTGCCGGCAGGTGTGCGGGTGGTCGTGGGCGAGGCCTGCGAGTCCGTCATGGGGGGAGCGTATGCCGGGACGGGCACTTTCGGTACCCGTCGGTAACAGCTTTTCGCACCCCGTCGACCATGCCAGCGATCACTGGCCGCATAACTGCTGATCAGGGACTTGTGGCGGATCAGGGTCGCCCACAACCGCAGGGTCAGAGGTCGTGGATCTTCAGACCCTTCTCGACTTCCGCGAAGAGCGCCCCGCCGTCCTTGGACGCCTTGCCGGCCGCCGGCATCGTCACGCGCAGCCGCCAGTAGGTCGTGCCCGCACCCGGCACGAGCAGCTCGTGGTAGCGGTAGCGGACCGGGTTGGTGGCCGAGGACGAAATCGGGGTGTACTCGGTGACCAGGTCGTACGCCTTCTTGCCCTGGTGCACGACGGTCGTGGTGGTCACCTTGGCGTCCTTGAACTCGACGCCGTTCCTGCCGCCCTTCTCGTAGTACGCCTTCCAGGCCGCGGGGTCGGCCGGCAGCGTGGGCTCGCCGCTCTTGTCGGCGGCCGGGTCGAGCCGGTCGGCGTAGATCGTGAAGACGGCGCTCGGGTCGTCGTACGTGACGCTGTCGCCCTCGCTGCCCTGGGTGCGGGCGTAGTCGTCGGGGACCGTCATGTCCGCGTGGAGCACCTCGTTCTCCGGCCGGACCTGCCACCCGGCGGGAAGCCCGCCTCCGCCTGCGCCGAACGGGTCCGCGACGATCAGCACGACCGCGGCCGCCGCCGCCACGAACCCGCCGCCGAGCCCGTACCGCGCACGGCGGCTTTCCACGAGAACCGGCGGCACCCAGCGGCTCGCGCCGGCCGGTGACGTGCCGCGGTCGAACAGCCCGCTCCCCGCGCCCGGGGCGCTTCCCGCCGCCGCGGCCGGCGCCGGGGCGGCCACGGCCTCCAGCGTGGCCCGCACCTCCGCGGAACTCGGCCTGGCAGCCGGGTCCTTGCGCAGCAACTGCATGACGAGGGTGCCGAACGCGCCGGCGCCGCGGGCCGGCATCTGCGGTTCGGCGGAGAGCACCGCCTGGAGGGTGGCGGGGGTGTTGCTGCGCCGGTAGGGCGACATGCCCTCGACTGCCGCGTACAGGACCACCCCGAGCGACCACAGGTCGGACTCGGGACCGGGACGCCGGCCCAACACCCGTTCCGGGGCGATGAATTCGGGCGAGCCGACGAACGCGCCCGTCTCGGTCAGGCCCTGCTCGCCCTCCACCTGGGCGATCCCGAAGTCGGTCAGCACGACGCGGTCACCGCGCCCGAGCAGGACGTTGGCCGGCTTGACGTCACGGTGCAGGACGCCGGCCTCGTGGGCCGCCGCGAGCGCGCCGAGGACGGCGAGACCGATCCCGGCCGCCTCACGGACGTCGAGCGTGCCCTCCTGGAGCCGGTCGGCGAGCGACTGGCCGCTGACGAGTTCCATCACGATCCACGGCCTGCCGTCCTCCATGACGACGTCATGCACGGTGACCACGGACGGGTGCTCGATGCGGGCGGCGGCGCGGGCCTCGCGCCGCATGCGCAGATGGACGGTGGACCGTTCGCGCTCCCCCAAGTGGTCCGGCACACGCGGTTCCTTGACCGCCACGTCGCGCTCGACGACCTCGTCACGGGCCCGCCAGACCGTGCCCATCCCGCCGGACCCGAGCCGCGCGAGGAGACGGTAGCGGCCACCGAGCAGCCGGCCGGCGCCGTCGCCGACGTCGTCGCCGCCGCCGACGACGACGGGCTGCCGCTGCGTCGGCTCATGCGGTGCCGGGTCGTGCGGGCTCCTGGGCTCGTGCGGTGCCGGGTCGTGCGGGTGCTGCCGCGGCACCGGAGCGGGCTCCGGGGGCCGCAGGGCGTAGCTGGTGGGCTCGTCCGCCCGCCCTCCGTCGTTCGTCATGACCACATCCTGACGAACGGCGTGCCCCGGTGCCACGCCGGGCCCGGTGCGGATGCAGACCCGTGACAGAAGCGCGGAATCCGGAGCCGGAGGCACCTAGTCCGGATCGGAGCCCGGAGTTCGGAGTTCAAAGCTCGGCGTTCAGAGCTCGGCGTTCAGAGACCGGCGTTCAGAGCCCGGAGTTCGCAGCCCGGCGCTGAGAGCCCGGCGCTGAGAGCCCGGCGTTCAGAGCTCCGGTACGAAGGAGTCGAGCGCGGTGTCGAAGGTCCGCTTGGCCTCGTCGAGCCGGCCGATCGGCGCCGACACCCACACGTCGTACATCCGCCCCGGGACGTCCCAGGAGACGTCATAGGTGTGCCGGGCGCCCTCGGCCTTGGTGAAGCCGTTCCAGGTGAACTCCCACAGCGCCGCGTCGTGCCCGTGGTGCGTGGTGGCGGTGACCTTGCCGTCGCGGTAACCCGGGTTGGTGACCGGCCCGTTGGCGGCCGACTGCTTCATGACGCCGAGCGGCCCCCCGGCCACCGTGTGCTGCGTCCTGATCCCCACCTTGAGGGCGCCGTCCGGTGAGTTGTAGAACACGCGTTGCGCGTCGGTGGTGCGTACGTAACCGTCGGGCAGCGCGATCCCGAAGCCGTCCGGGTCGCGCACGAACTGGAACCCGTCGGGAAGCGGTGGCAGGGCGGCCTGCCGCGGGGCCGGCGGTGGAGGCGGAGGCGGGCGCCGCGGCGCATCGCTGCGCGGTCGGGTCGCGCCTGTGTCGGGCGTGCCTGTGTCGGGCGTGCCGGTGTCGGGCGTGCCGGTGTCGGGCGTGCCGGTGGCGGGCGCCCCGACCGCCACGCTCGGCGAGGTCCGCTCCCGCGTGTCCCGGTCCGCACCCAGGCCGTCGAGCGCGAACACCGCGACGACCGCGCCCGCCCCGGTCAGTACGAGGACGAGGGCGGCTGCCGCCAGCAGGCTCCGCTTCCGCCACGGCCGGGCGACGGAAGCGGTCCTGGCGACCGGGGTGTTGGCCGGCCCGGGAACGGAGTGCCCGGTGCCGGGCGGGCCGGGAGGGAGCGGTGCGAAGGCCTGCGGGGAGGCGACGGCCGGGGCCGCGCCCGAGGCCGGTGGCGTGGCGGGTCCGACGCGGTCCGCCGGTGTGGGGCGGCGCGGGGGTGTGCTGCCCGTCGCCATGAAGGCGCGCAGCAACGATTGCGCCTCCACCGCGCCCAGGCGGTGCGCCGGGTCCCGCTCCAGGAGGCCCTGGACGACGGGCAGCAGCGGGGCCGCGGCGGCGGGCGGCCGGATCTCGTCGAGGACGACGGCGTGCAGGACTCCGCCCAACGAGTCGCGGTGGAAGGGGGATTCGCCGCTGAGGGCCGCGCACAGGAGTGCGCCGAGCGACCACAGGTCGGACTCGGGGCCGGCCCCCGCGCCCTGCATCCGTTCCGGCGCGGTGTACTCGGGTGACCCGACGAACGCGCCTTCTTCGCTGATGGTCGAGGCGCCGGGCACCTGGGCGATGCCGAAGTCGGTGAGCACGACACGGCCGCCGTCCTCCTCGATGAGGACGTTGGCGGGCTTGAGGTCGCGGTGGAGCACCCCCCGGGCGTGCGCGGTGACCAGCGCACCGAGGAGCGCCACTCCGATCCGTGCGGCCTCGTCGGCGTCGACGGGCCCCTTGGCGGCGAGCAGGTCGGCGAGCGAGCCGCCGTCGACGAGCTCCATCACGATGTACGAACGGCGGGCCCCGGCCGCGTCGTCCCGCGCGTCGTCCCGCGCGCCGTCCTCGACGACGTCGTGCACGACGATCACGTGCGGGTGTTTGATCTGGGCGACCGCCCGCGCCTCGCGCAGGGCCGCGGTGGCCGGGGCGCCGCCTTCGGGATGGAGTTCCTTGACGGCGACCTGGCGGCCGAGCAGTTCGTCGTGCGCCCGCCAGACCGTGCCCATCCCGCCGCGCCCGAGCCGCCTCCCCAGGCGGTAACGTCCGGCGATCAGACGGGAGTCGGGCCGGTCACGGGATCCTTCCGGCTGGTGCTCTGCTGTGGGCATGGGGTTCCCCCTCGATCTCCCCGCACGCGTGAAGGCCCATCATGCCGCACCCCGGCGGCCTCCGACGGCGTTCGCCACACGCGGGGAAGAGCCCCGTGGGGCGAAGGGCCCCGCAAGGCGAAGGGCCCAGCGGGGCCCGCCCGGTCAGCCGCCCGTCGACGCCGCGGGCTGCCAGCCCTGGAGCACCGTGTCGAACTGCTGGCGCGTGGTCGCCCAGTCCTCCTCGGGGCCCGACATGTAGAGGGCGTACTCGGGCTTGCCGCCGTCGCCGTAATACATCTGGTCGATGGCGTGCCGCTTGCCGGGGAAGTCCTGCTTCTCCACGTAGGTGAACTCCCACAGGGACGCCTTCACCTGGTCGCGGTAGTTGTTGCTGTGCAGGGTGACCCGCTTGTACTGCGGCAGCCGGTCCTTGAGCGACTTCTCCATGTTGAGCATGTGCATGTACGGGTTCTCGAAGTCCGGCACCTTGTCGACGCTGATCCGGATGCGGTGCTTGCCGTTGTCCGGGGTGTAGTCGATCTCGTTGCCGTCCATCTGGCGCTTCCAGCCCTTGGGGACGAGCAGGCTGAAGCCGGCTTTGTCCTTGACCCGCTGCCAGCCGGCGGGCAAGGACTGGTCGCCGCCGCCCGGCGACCGGCCGGCCTCCGGGGAGGAGGGCGCGGCGGAACCGGAGGAGCCGGCTCCGACACCGGCGCCCGAACTGTCCCGGCCTTCCTGGTACTTCAGATAGGCGAATCCGGTCCCCACGCCGACCACGGCGGCCAGCGCGACCACCAGTGCGACGGTGCGCCAGCGCCGCCTGCGCGGCGCCGGAGCGTGGGGGTGGTGCGGCGCGGGCGCGGCCGCCGTCACCCGGGGCTGCGGCTGTGCGGGGGCGGGTCGTTCGGGGACTGGCTGCGGGCGCGGAGCCGGGTTCACCACGGTGGGCCCGGTCTGGGCGCGCGCGGCCGAGCGCAGCTCCGCCGCGGAGAGCGGGCCGGTCGGCACATGGGCCTGCGCGGCCTGGGAGGCGCGTCCCTCCATCGCGTCGAGGAACATCCGCTCGGCCTGCTCGACCGAGGGCCGCTCCTCCGGCGTCTTGCGCAGCAGCGCGATGATGACGGGGCCCAGCGCTCCGGCGCGGTCCGGCGGCGGAGGCTCCTCCTCCACCACGGCCTGCATGGTGGAGATCGGCGAGTCCCTGCGGAACGGCGACACGCCCTGCACCGCCGCGTACAGGGTTGCGCCGAGCGACCACAGGTCGGACGCCGGCCCCGGGTGGGCGCCCTGGACCCGCTCGGGCGCCAGATAGTCGATGGAGCCGACGAGTTCACCGGTCTTGGTGATGGTGACATCGCCCTCGATTGCGGCGATACCGAAGTCGGTGAGCAGCACCCGGCCGTCACGGGCGAGCAGCACGTTGCCGGGCTTCACATCCCGGTGCAGGACACCGGCGGTGTGCGCGGCGCGCAGCGCGCCGAGGACGTGCAGTCCGATGCGGGCGGCTTCGCGCGCCTCGATGCGGTGGCCGTCGGCGGCCTTGACGGCGTCGGCGAGCGAGGGCCCGTCGACGTACTGCATGACGATCCAGGGCCGGTTGTCGTGGTCGAGGACGTCATGGACGGTGACCACGCCGGGGTGGGTGATGCGGGCCGCAGCGCGCGCCTCTTTCTGCGTACGGGCGTGCAGCACCGCGCGGTCGGCCTCGGCGACATAGAGGGCGGCGGTCAGTTCCTTGACGGCCACGGTGCGGTGCAGGACCTCGTCGTGGGCGCGCCAGACCTTGCCCATGCCGCCGCGGCCTATCGCGTCTCCGAGCCGATAGCGCCCGGCCAGCAACAGCCCCGCTCCGGAGCCGCTCGTGCTGTGAGTGTTTTCCACGTCCCCCGCCCGCCCAGACCTTTCCTACGGAGCCAGATTACGGAGCGGAATCCGGCCAGGGAACCTCGGGGCACCCAACCGTGACCCCGCGAACCGCCCATACCGCGATGACCTGGCCTTTCACCGGTGCAACGCACCTCGCACACACATGGAATCCCGTGCGGGCGGGGCGATTTCGGGGAGAACGGAGCGTGACCGGCCGTCAGCGGGTGGCCCGGTAGGCGCCGGTGGCCTGCCCGAAGATCTCTGTCACCTTGTCACGCTGGGACTCGGGGCCGATCACCTGGACCACGTGATATCGGCCATTGACAATCAGGGCGAGATTGCGGACGTACACCTGCCGCCCGCTGCTGTCCCGCCAGGTGAACTGCCCCTCGGCCATGGACTGCTGCCCCACGTCGATGCGGCGCAGACCCGAGGAGGTGGACCAGCTGGAGTCCCGGAACGGCTGGAGTTCGCGCTCCTTGTCCGCCTGGTAGGCCAGCGGATCGGAGCCGTCGGCCTGCACGGTGTCCCGCCCCGGCACGACAATCAGCGTGAAGTCGCCGCCGACATACCGGACTTGACCGGCATCGTTCATCGGCCGGCGCTGCCAGCTGCTGTCGACGCCGACCTGGAACCCCTCGGGGTCCTTGCGCACGACGTATCCGGCGGCCGGCGGGGAACTCGTCCCGCCCGGGCCGGTGGTCTGCGTCTGCTGGGAGGGGGGCGTGCCGCCGGGCGTCGGCGCGGGCGGATTCCCGGCCGGCGAACCGGGGCTCTGCTGCGCCGACGAGCCCGGGCTCTGCTGCCCTCCGGTGCCCGGCGGACGGGCGCCCGTGTCCTGCCCGGATCCGGATCGGGGCATGAACAGGACGGCGTACGCGATCGCCCCTGCCAGCAGCAGCAGGACGAGGACCAGGAGCAGCCGGCCGAGCGATCTCGGCTTTCCGGCCGGCGGCGCGGCCTGCCGGTGCCGGTGCCGGCCGTGCTCGACGGGGGCCCCGGCGGGCTTCCTTCGGCGCCGCACCAGTTCGCCCCTGCGGCGCACCACGGGAAGCTTGGTGTCGTCCGGGACGATCACCGGGGCGATGCGGGTGCCGGCCTCGGGCTCGGGCGCGGACCGCACCAAGGAGCGCAGCCAGCCGCGTACCTCCTCGAACTCCGGGCGCTCCGTGGGGTCCTGACGCAGCAGCGACTCCACGACGGGCCGCAGCGGTCCGCACTCCTCGGCGAACGCGGGCGGCTCCCCGCACACCATCTGTACGAGGTCGGCCGCGCTCTCCTCCGGGTACGGGGCGTGCCCCTGGACCGCGCGGAACAGCAGCGCGCCCAGGGCCCACAGGTCGGTGGCGGGGCCGATCGGCGGGGCGAGGCGCCAGTTCTCGTGTATGGGCCCGGCCTGTTCGGGCGCCCACCGCTCGGTGACCGCCCCCACGACAGCCATCCTCGTGTGCCGGGCCCGCTCGGCCGCGAGCCGGTTGGCGGGGCCGCGGTAGGCCGCGTCGGGGGCGGCCTGCGGTCCGTCCGTGGGGTGCTGTCCGGGGGTGGGGCGGGGCTGATGCACGGCCGTCCGCTCCGGGGCGGGCGCCGAGGGGCCGGGGTGCGGCATGCGCTGGGAGTCCGCACGGAAGGCGTCGGCCCGGAACCCCGGCGGCAACGCGGGCGTCCTGGGCGCGGACGCCTGAGCCCGGGGCGCTTCGCGGCCCGCGGTACGGGCGGGCCTGGAGGGGCCGGAGGGGTTCGGGGCGCTGGACGCGGCGGAGGGTTTGCGGGGGTCGGAGGAGGCGTTGGAGGTGGCGTCGGCGCCGTTGTACGGCCGCGGGGCTCCCGGGGCGTGGGGGCCGCTGTCGCCGTTGTACGGGCGCGGGGTGTCGGGCTGCGGCGTCGGGGCTCCCTCGGCCCGGCGCCCGGCGGGACGGGGCACCCAGCGGCCTGTCACGGGGTCGTACTGGCGGCGGGTGCGGCCGGAGTCGGGGCCCTGGTCGTCGGCGTACGGACTGGCGCCGCCGGCGGCTACCCGCACCCCGCGCACGGGGTCGTACATGCCCCGGCCGGCATCGGTCGCGCCGGCTGCCCATGCCTGCGTCTCCGCCTGCGGCGCCTCATCGGTCCGGGCCCCGGCCCCGGTCCCTGTCTCCGCCTCCGACTCGGCCCCCGCCTCCGGTTCCGCCTCCGGATGCGCCTCCGCTTCCGCCTCTGCGGACCAGCTCCGGTCGGCTTGGCCGGGCAGGGCCGTCCGTCCAGGCAGCGCTGCTTGGCCGGGCAGGGCTGCGTGGCCGGGCAGCGCGGATTGGCCGGGCGCCGGGCTGCCCGGCCGCTGCTCGGGCAGGGAGGCGTCCGTGCCGGTGCGCGCGGCGGCCCTGGCGCCCGCGCGGTACGCGGCGATCACCCCGGCCCTCCCGGCGGCCCCGGGCGGCGCGGGGCGCGCGGCGGGAGCGGGCTCGGCGGCGGCCCCCGGATCGGTTCCGGGATCGGTTCCGGGATCGGCTCCGGGATCGGGCGGCTGAGCCGAAGTGCCGTACGGTGAACCCTCGTTGGGGTCGTGTGTCGCCGTGAGCCGCGGCGTGCCGCCGAAGCCGTCGTCGTCGTCCGGGGAGAGCGGCACGGGGGCGTACCCACAGAGCGCTTCCTGTGCGGCGCCCACCGCGAGGCCGGTCAGGACGACCCGCCCGTCATCGCATATCAGGACCGTACGCGCCGTGATGTTGCGATGGGTCCAGCCGTGCGCGTGCAGCACCCGCAGCGCGGTCAGCACGTCGGAGGCGACCTCCGCGGCGCGAAAGGGGTTCATCGGACGGTCCGCGAGAAGCGCCGACAGGGGGCGCGCGGCGATCAGTTCGCTGACGATCCAGAGGGAGCCGTCCTCTGCGAACACGTCGAAGACCTGGTCGAGACGGGGATGGTCGGGGATCTGCGCGGCCGCCTGGGCCGCCTCGACGGCGCGCCGCACCGCGGGGTCGGTGGGCCTGCGAGTGGTACGCCCGTACCCCGGTGCCTCGCCGTATCCGCTCGGGTATCCGCGCTCGTCGCCATGGCCGCTGCCGTTACCGCTGCCGAATTCCCCGGCATGGCCGTAGGGATCGCGGCCGCTGTAGGGGCCGGCGTTGCCGTAAGGGCCGGCGTTGCCGTAGGGACCGCCGTCGCCGGAGGGGCCACCGTTGCCGTGTCCGCCGCCGCGCATATAGGCGTCCGGAGTCCCGTACGCGTCGTCGCCTTCGAGTACTTCCGCGTCGACGACCTCGGGCAACGGGATCTGACGGACCAGGACTTGCTGCCCGCTATAGCTGTCAAAGGCCGGCGTCTCGACCAGGTCGTAGCTGTCGTCGAGGGGTAGCGGCAGCCGATAGCGGTCGGCAAGCACCCGACCCGCATAGTCGTCCACGACGCCTCCCCACAGCGCGCTGTTCCCCCGGATCACGGCGCTCACACCCGCCGCAACCCGTCAATTCCGGTCGTTTACCGGCCCATTGCGGCTGCGTACCGTCCGCGAGCTCTCACGATACGTGGCCCCGGCGCGTCACGTCCGGGGGATACCCGTTTCCCCGGGCGACGCCGCCACGACCCCCGCGCCGGGCCGGGAACACCGGTCAGGCGGGCTGGAAGGTGGCGAAGAGCGCGGCCAGCGTCTGCTGCGTCGCCGGCTTCGACCAGTCCGCGTCCTTGGCCGAGAACATGATGCCGTAGCCCCGGCTCGTACTGACCACGAAGCCGCGGTCCACCGAGTGGTACTTGGTGCCGCTGTCGTCGTAGGTGAACTCCCAGTCGGCCGCGGGCCATCCGCGGTAACTCACCGCGGCTATCTTCACCCGCTTGTACCCCGACCTCGTCATGGATGACTCCTGGTTCATCCAGTCCGCCACTGGGTTCGACTTGGGGGTGTCGGTCCAGCCGATCAGCAGGCGCTGCCCGTCGGGACCGGTGAAGCGGGCGCCCGCGTCATCGGTCGACTTGTACGACCACCCCGCGGGCAGCCCTATGGAGAAGCCCTGGTCCGACTTGTACGGCGTGGTGGCCACGGAGCCCGTGCCACCGCTCTTGCCTCCGTCACCGCTGCCCGCGTCGGCACCGGTGCCGTCGCCCGTACCCGTGCCGTCGCCGGTTCCCTTGCCGTCGCCCTGGCCGGCCGTGGAGCCCTGACCGTTCGACGAGCCCTGCCCGGACGGGGTGCTTCCGCCGGACGAACTCTGCCCACTGCCGCCCTTCTTGCTGCTGGCGGGGGTGCCGCCGGCCGCGGGCCCGCTGGAGGCGGCCTTGTCGCCCTTGGCCTTGCCCGTCGTCTCGTCTCCCCCGCTGAGCGAGATGGCGAGCACCGTGCCGAGTATGGCGAGCGCGGCGACCACCGCGATGATGATCAAGGTGCGGCGCGGCACGACGTCGGTGAGCGAGGCGCGCGGCGGCGGGACGGGACCGGACGGCGAACCGGTCCTCGACCGCGGCGCGGGCACCGCCTTGGAGCGGACGTCCCGCGCCTCCCGGGCGCCCTGCGCCTTCTCCTTGGCGGACGCCTTGGCCTCGGCCGCCGCGTTCCGTACGGACTTGAGCGCGCCGCGCATCCGCTCGGCTGCCGCGTCGCTCTTCGGCTCGCGGGGCAGCGGGGGCAGCGGAACCACCCGGGTCGCCTCGGACGACACCGGCTCGGGCACGGGCTCCTGGTACTCGGGCGCGTTGAGCACCTCGGTCAGCAACTTGCGCGCGGCCGCGTTGTCCAGCCGCTGCGCCGGGTCCTTGGCGAGCAGTCCGTAGATGACCTGCTCAAGGAGGGGCCCGGCGTTCTTGGGCGGATCGACCGGTTCGGTCATCACCGCGGTGAGCGTGGCGATCGCCGAGCCCTTGTCGTACGGCGGCACGCCTTCCACGCTCGCGTACAGCAGCCCGCCGAGCGACCAGAGGTCGGCGGCCGGGCCCGGCTTGTGGCCGCGGGCCCGTTCCGGCGAGATGTACGAGGGCGCGCCGACGAGCATGCCGGTGGAGGTGATGGAGGGGTCGCCCTCCACCTGGGCGATACCGAAGTCGGTCAGGACGACCCGGCCGTCCTCGGCGATCAGCACGTTGGACGGCTTCACGTCACGGTGCAGGATGCCCTCGCGGTGGGCGGAGCGCAGCACGTCGAGGATGGCTAGGCCCACCTCCGCGGCGCGGCGGGGCGTCAGAGTGCCGTCCTCGCGCACGGCTTCGGCGAGCGACTTGCCCTCGACCAGCTCCATCACGATCCAGGGCCGGTCGTCCTCGTCCACGACGTCGTAGACGGTGACGGCGGCGGTGTTGCGGATCCGGGCGATCGCCTTGGCCTCGCGCAGGGTGCGCGTGATGAGCCGGCGCTTCTCGTCGTCGTCGATGCTGGAGGGGAAGCGGAGCTCCTTGACGGCGACGGTCCGCCCGAGCGTCTCGTCAACGGCCCGCCAGACCGTTCCCATTCCGCCCCGCCCGAGCACGCCCCCGAGCCGGTACCGCCCGGCGAGCAACCGCCCTTCCCCACCGTCCACGTCACCTTCGCCACCAACCCCGGCAGCACCGGCAGCACCGGCAGCACCGGCAGCACCGGCCGAGGCTGGGCCGGCCGAGGCTGGGCCGGCCGAGGCTGGGCCGCCGGATGCCCCGCCCTTGGCCAGACCCACACTGCCCTTGGCATCGACACCACCCCTGTCAACCGCCGTACCGGGCTTGGCGCCAGCGCCTCCGGAGATTGTGGGGGTTGCTGGGACTGCGGGGGTTGCTGGGACTGCGGGGGTTGCTGGGACTGCGGGGGTTGCTGGGGTTGCGGGGCTCGCCTTGAGGCCCGGCTTACGGTCCTCAGGCGCGGAGGCCGGCTTGGCGTCAGCGGGCTTGGGGGCGGGCTTCGCGTCGGCGGACTGGGAGGCCGGCTCGGTGTCGGCGGAGCCGGGGTTCGGCTCCGCGTCGACGGGCCCCGGGGTCGCGTTCGCGTCAGCCGACCTGGAGTTCGCCTTGGCGCCCGGCCTGGCGGCAGCGGAGCCGGGGTTCGGCTCGGCGTCACCGGGGTTCGGCTCGGCGTCAGCGGACCCAGAGTTCGCTTTCGCGTCAGCGGAGCCGGAGTTCGCCTCGGCATCCTCGGGCCGGGAGCCCGACTTGGCATCCTTGGCCTTGGCCTTGGCTGCCGCATTGCCGGCCGCATCGGCGGTGCCCTCCGTACCGAGCGAGTTGGCCTTCGCCTCGGCGGTGCCCGCACGTGCCGCGTCCGTACCGGACTTGGCGACCGACGCCCTCGGATCGGGCCGCCCCTTGGCGCCGGCCGCACGCGGCTTGGCCGCGGAGGTCCGGTCCGGCTCGGCGGCACGCGAGGCCGTGCCTCGACCGGGTCCGGCCGTCCGGTCACCCGCGGCCGCGGCGTCCGCCGCATCCGCCGGGCGCCGCCCAGACTTCGTGCCCGCCTCGCCCGAGGCGGATTCTGCGGGCGCCGACGACGCCCCCGGCTCCTGTCGCTCGTCCCGCTGGGGTTCCCGCGACTGCTCCGCCTCCGACATGCGTCCCCTCTGCGATTCCTGATCTTCGCCCGCGCCGGCCTCGGCCCGCGGCTCGCGGCCCGCCCTCATGGAGGCGGCCCGGCTCACCGCTCCGACCTGCCTGCCCGGCCGGGTGCCCGACCCGCCCGGAGCCGTACTCGAACCCGGCGACCGCGCGAGGCCCATAACCCGCCCTGGCAGAGCCCCCATTGTCCCTCACGCCAGGACCGGTGATGGTCCCGGGTCCATCGGCCGCCAAGTTGGCCGCGGAGGAAGGGAAGCCCAGCGTGCCGAGGCTTCGGAGGCCGTTCGTCGTAGCGATGATCACAGCACTGTGCGTCATCGACACGGCGTCAAAACCCGGCAAAGCGGGCCCTTCTCGCGCTGAACAGTCCCGTGCGGCGCGCGGCCCCGACCGGGCACCGACGGCGGCGTCCCGCCATCCGGCACCGCGCCCGGCACCCCATCCCGCACCCGGGCACTCGGCACCCGCCGAGCACCGCGACGGTCGACACCCTCCACTCGCGAGGACCTCCCCACGCGGGCGGACGGCATCACCAGGTCGTCCGTGGGCCACCAAACCGCCGGTGGGCCACCCAAGGGTTCGTGGCCCACAACTCGCCCATGTCCCCTAACTCGTCCGTGACCCCGAGCCGTTCGTGGCCCTGAGTCGTCCGTGACCCCGAGCCGTTCGTGGCCCTGAGTCGTTCGTGACCCCGAGCCGTTCGTGGCCCTGAGTCGTTCGTGGCCACCGTAGTCCCGCGAAGGGCCGCTGAGTACAGAGCCGGAGCACGGAGGACGGGTTCGGACCGGACTCGGCGACCCCGCCGCCCCCTCTCTTATCTCTCCCATCTCTCCCGCACCAGCGATCTCCGCCGCCCGTCGTGGTTCAGACCGGGGCGATGTCCGGCGCTCCGAGTCGGGCCGCGTCCGCCGTCAGGTCGTCGGGCTGGCGCTGCGACTCCCGTTCGGCCTCCACCCGCTTCTCGTAGTGCTCCACCTCC
Source organism: Streptomyces sp. NPDC048361 (assembly GCF_040651795.1). Lineage (NCBI taxonomy): Bacteria > Bacillati > Actinomycetota > Actinomycetes > Kitasatosporales > Streptomycetaceae > Streptomyces > Streptomyces sp. NPDC048361. The sequence goes on along the minus strand of NZ_JBEZKW010000024.1, from coordinate 27,290 downwards.
TTCTCGATCTGCTTGGTGTCCCAGCCGAGGACCGGTGCCATCAGCTCCGCGCACTCCCGGGCCGAACGGGTGCCGCGGTCGAAGGTCTCGATGGAGATCCGGGTGCGCCGGGTGAGTACGTCGTCCAGGTGGCGGGCCCCCTCGTGCGAGGCCGCGTACACGATCTCGGCGCGCAGATAGTCGTCCGCCGCGGCGAGCGGCTCGCCGAGCGTGGGGTCGGCGGTGATCAGCTCCAGGAGGTCCTCGGCCATCGACCCGTACCGGTTCAACAGGTGCTCCACGCGCACCACATGCAGTCCGGTCCTGGCCGCGATCCTCGCCCTGGCGTTCCACAGCGCCCTGTAGCCCTCGGCGCCGAGCAGTGGCACGTCCTCGGTGACGCAGGCCGCCACCCGCTGGTCGAGCGCGTGCACCGCCTCGTCCACAGCGTCCTTCGCCATCACCCGGTACGTCGTGTACTTGCCGCCGGCCACGACCACGAGCCCGGGGACCGGGTGTGCGACGGTGTGTTCGCGCGAGAGCTTGCTCGTGGCGTCCGACTCCCCGGCGAGCAGCGGCCGCAGGCCGGCGTACACGCCCTGCACGTCGTCCCGGGTCAGGGGCACCGCGAGCACCGAGTTGACGTGTTCGAGCAGATAGTCGATGTCGGCGCTGGACGCAGCAGGATGTGCCTTGTCGAGGTCCCAGTCGGTGTCGGTGGTGCCGACGATCCAGTGCCGGCCCCAGGGGATGACGAAGAGCACGGACTTCTCGGTCCGCAGGATCAGGCCGGTATTCGAGTGGATCCGGTCCTTGGGCACCACCAAATGGATGCCCTTCGAGGCCCGTACATGGAACTGTCCCCTCTCCCCGATCAACGCCTGGGTGTCGTCGGTCCACACTCCGGTCGCGTTGACGACCTGCTTGGCGCGGATCTCGTACTCCCCGCCCGCCTCTCCATCCTGCACCCTGGCACCGACAACGCGTTCGCCCTCGCGCAGGAAGCCCACCACCCGGGCCCGGTTGGCGACCTGCGCGCCGTACGAGGAGGCGGTGCGCACCAGGGTGGTCACATAGCGGGCGTCGTCCATCTGCGCGTCGTAGTACTGCAACGCTCCGACCAGCGCGTCCTTCTTCAACGCGGGGGCCACGCGCAGCGCATGGCGGCGGCTCAGGTGACGGTGGGTCGGCAGTCCCCGGCCGTGGCCCGACGACACGGACATCGCGTCGTAGAGCGCGACGCCCGATCCCGCGTACAGCCGCTCCCAGCCCTTGTGCTGGAGCGGGTAGAGGAACGGGACGGGTTTCACCAGGTGCGGCGCGAGCCGTTCGAGCAGCAGGCCCCGCTCCTTGAGCGCTTCGCGTACGAGGGCGAAGTCGAGCATTTCCAGGTAGCGCAGCCCGCCGTGAATCAGCTTGCTGGACCGGCTCGATGTGCCCGACGCCCAGTCCCGCGCCTCGACGAGGCCGGTGGCCAGGCCGCGGGTCACCGCGTCGAGTGCCGTGCCCGCGCCGACCACCCCCGCGCCCACGACCAGCACGTCGAGCTCGCCCTCCGCCATCGCGGCGAGCGCGTGTGCGCGCTGCTCGGGTCCCAGTGTCGCTGTCCTCACGGCATGCCTCCGGTTGGTCGGGGTGGTCCCGCAGACCGGGTGGTCTGGCTCACACACTCGATTCTGGACGGGACCGCCGACATCGGCCACCGCCTGTGGACAACACTCGCTCCCCCACACCCTCCCAATGCCGCAAATCAGTCATATTTCCTCTTAGTCTGACATTCCGCACGTCCATTCTGTCCACAGGGCTTGCGCTCCATGTCCCCTCCGGCTAAGGGAAGGACGGTCACATGCCCGCAGACCTCGCCGTCATCGGACTCGGCCACCTGGGCCTGCCCCTCGCCCAAGCCGCCGTCGCCGCCGGCATCCAGACCGTCGGCCACGACACCGATCCACACGCCGTCGCCGAACTCACCGCGGGGCGCACCCCCGTGGACGGCTCGCTCACCCCGGCCGATCTGCGCCGCATGTTCGCGGGAGGTTTCCGCACCACCACCGACCCCGCCGAACTGGGCCGTGTCCGTACCGCCGTCATCTGCGCCCCCACCTCCCTGGGCGCCGACCGCACCCTCGACCTGGGCGCGGTGGCCGACGCCGCACGGGCGCTGGCCCGCCGGCTGCGGCCGCACACCACCGTCATCCTGGAGTCGGCCGGATACCCCGGAACCACCGAGGAATTCCTGCGCCCGCTCCTCGAAGAGGGGTCCGGTCTGCTCGCCGGGCGCGACTTCCACCTCGCCTGCTCGCCCAGCCGCATCGACCCCGGCAACCGCACCCACAGCTTCGCGGCGACCCCCAAGGTCATCGGCGGACTCACCCCGGCCTGCACGGAATCGGCCGCCGCGTTCTACGCCCGGCTCACCGACAAGGTGGTGCGCGCCCGGGGGCTGCGCGAGGCCGAGATGTCCAAGCTGCTCGAAACCAACTTCCGGCACGTCAACATCGCCCTGGTCAACGAAATGGCCGTGCTCTGCCACGACATGGGCGTCGACCTCTGGGACGTCATCCGCTGCTCGGAGACCAAGCCGTTCGGTTTCCAGGCCTTCCGCCCGGGACCCGGCGTCGGCGGCCACGGCATCCCCCTCGATCCGACCCCGCTGCCCTACGCGGGCCTGCGCATGGTCGGCCTGGCGCGCGAGATCAACGCGCACATGCCCAGCTATGTCATCCAGCGCTCCACCACGCTCCTCAACGAGCACGGCAAGTCGGCGCGCGGGGCCCGCGTCCTGCTGCTCGGCGTGACCTACAAGCCGGACTTCGCCGACCAGGAGGGCTCCCCCGCCCAGGAGATCGCCGGGCGCCTGATGGATCTGGGGGCGCAGATCACGTACCACGACCCCCTGGTGCCCACCTGGCGCGTCCGTGACCAGCCGGTGCCGCGCGCGGACTCGCTCTACGAGGCCGCCGCCCACGCCGATCTGACGGTGCTGCTCCAGCACCACCGCACGTACGACCTCCAAGGGCTCGCGGTCAAGGCGCAGCTCCTCCTGGACACCCGGGGCGCGACTCCGGCGGGCGCCGCGCACCGGCTCTGATCCCTGTGGGGTCGCAGTGTGATCTCCGTGCGGTCCCAGTGTGATCCCGGCGTTTATTTATCCCCTACTTGTCATGGACCGGCTGTTACTCTTCGAGGCCGCTCAGTCGCACAGTCGTGCGGTTGTCCATGTTTGTTTCCAGGGGGAACGCGAAGATGAGCCAGTCCTTTCCGCAGCAGGAACAGCCTCAGCAGCCGGGCCCGTTCGACCAGGCCCAGCCGCCGCAGGGAGGTTTCGGCTACCCGGCGGCGCCGCCGGCCGCTCCGGTGCGGAACAACTTCGCGCTCGGCCTGATCGTCGCGATCGTCGCCGCCGTCGTCACGGCGGGCGTCTACGGCGCGATCATCGGCGCCACCAAGCACGAGATCGGTTACGCGGCCGTGGCGGTCGGCTTCGTCGTCGGCTTCGCCACCGGCAAGGTCGGCGGCCGCAACCCCGCGCTGCCCGTCCTCGGCGCGGTGCTCTCGCTGGTCGCCGTCTACTTCGGCCAGCTCCTCGGCGAGGCGATCATCGCCGCCAAGGAGCTGCCGGTGACCGTGTCGGAGCTGTTCTTCCAGCACTTCGGCCTCCTGAACGACGCATGGAAGGCCGACGCCGACCCGATGACCTTCCTCTTCTTCCTGATCGCGGCGGTCGCCGCCTTCTCGGGCGCCAAGAAGGCCGCCGCCTGATCGGACGCACGCCATGCGGAAGGGCCCGGATCGATTGATCGATCCGGGCCCTTCCGCATGTGCGGACGTCGCGTCAGCGCTTGTGCTGCGCGTCCGCCACCGTGACCTCGACCCGCTGGAACTCCTTGAGCTCGCTGTAGCCGGTCGTCGCCATGGAGCGGCGCAGGGCGCCGAACAGGTTCATCGAGCCGTCCGGGGTGTGCGAGGGACCGGTGAGGATCTCCTCGGTGGTGCCCACGATGCCCAGGTCGACGAGCTTGCCGCGCGGCACGTCCTCGTGGACGGCCTCCATGCCCCAGTGGTGGCCGCGGCCCGGCGCGTCGGTGGCGCGGGCCAGCGGGGAGCCCATCATCACGGCGTCGGCGCCGCAGGCGACGGCCTTCGGGATGTCGCCGGACCAGCCCACGCCACCGTCCGCGATGACGTGGACGTAGCGGCCGCCGGACTCGTCCATGTAGTCGCGGCGGGCCGCGGCGACATCGGCGACGGCGGTGGCCATCGGGACCTGAATGCCGAGGACGTTGCGGGTGGTGTGCGCGGCGCCGCCGCCGAAGCCCACCAGGACGCCGGCCGCGCCGGTGCGCATCAGGTGCAGCGCCGCCGTGTACGTGGCACAGCCACCGACGATCACCGGAACGTCCAGCTCGTAGATGAACTGCTTCAGGTTGAGCGGCTCGGCGGCGCCCGAGACGTGCTCGGCCGAGACGGTGGTGCCGCGGATGACGAAGATGTCGACCCCCGCGTCCACGACCGCCTTGGAGAACTGGGCGGTGCGCTGCGGGGAGAGCGCGGCGGCGGTGACGACACCGGAGTCGCGCACCTCCTTGATGCGCTGCCCGATCAGCTCTTCCTTGATGGGCGCCGCGTAGATCTCCTGGAGGCGGCGGCTCGCGGTCGCCTCGTCGAGACCGGCGATCTCTTCGAGCAGCGGCTGCGGGTCCTCGTACCGGGTCCACAGACCCTCGAGGTTGAGCACGCCGAGGCCGCCCAGCTCACCGATGCGGATCGCCGTCTGCGGCGAGACCACGGAGTCCATGGGGGCGGCCAGGAAGGGCAGCTCGAAACGGTAGGCGTCGATCTGCCAGGCGATCGAGACCTCCTTCGGGTCCCGGGTGCGCCGGCTCGGGACGATGGCGATGTCGTCGAACGCGTACGCCCTGCGGCCGCGCTTGCCGCGCCCGATCTCGATCTCAGTCACGTTGTGTGGGCCTTTCCCTCTACGTCTGCATGCTCCAGTATCCCCGACACATGGGCGAGGGGCGGCCCCGGGAACTCCGGGACCGCCCCTCGGACGCTTTCGCGGGCGTCAGCGCTTGTTGTAGTTGGGCGCCTCGACCGTCATCTGGATGTCGTGCGGGTGGCTCTCCTTGAGGCCCGCCGAGGTGATCCGGACGAACTTGCCGTTGGCCTGGAGCTCGGGAACGGTGCGGCCGCCGACGTAGAACATCGACTGGCGCAGACCGCCGACGAGCTGGTGGACGACGGCGGAGAGCGGGCCGCGGTAGGGCACCTGGCCCTCGATGCCCTCGGGGATCAGCTTGTCGTCGGTGGAGACGGTCTCCTGGAAGTACCGGTCCTTGGAGAACGAACGCTGGTCGCCGCGGGTCTGCATCGCGCCGAGCGAGCCCATGCCGCGGTACGACTTGAACTGCTTGCCGTTGATGAAGAGCAGCTCGCCCGGGGACTCCTCGCAGCCGGCGAGCAGCGAGCCGAGCATCACGGTGTCGGCGCCCGCGACCAGGGCCTTGGCGATGTCGCCGGAGTACTGCAGGCCGCCGTCGCCGATGACCGGGACGCCCGCGGCCTTGGCGGCGAGCGAGGCCTCGTAGATCGCGGTGACCTGCGGGACGCCGATGCCGGCGACGACGCGGGTGGTGCAGATGGAGCCGGGGCCGACGCCCACCTTGATGCCGTCGACGCCCGAGTCGATGAGCGCCTGGGCGCCGTCACGGGTGGCGATGTTGCCACCGATCAGGTCGACGCCCGAGGAGTTCGACTTGATCTTGGCGACCATGTCGCCGACCAGGCGGGAGTGGCCGTGCGCGGTGTCGACGACGATGAAGTCGACACCGGCGGCGATCAGCGCCTGGGCGCGCTCGTAGGCGTCGCCCGCGACACCGACGGCCGCGCCGACCAGCAGCCGGCCGTCCTTGTCCTTGGCGGCGTTGGGGTACTTCTCGGCCTTGACGAAGTCCTTGACCGTGATGAGGCCCTTGAGGATGCCGGCGTCGTCGACGAGCGGCAGCTTCTCGATCTTGTGGCGGCGCAGCAGCTCCATGGCGTCCACGCCGGAGATACCGACCTTGCCGGTGACGAGCGGCATCGGCGTCATGACCTCGCGCACCTGGCGGCTGCGGTCCGACTCGAAGGCCATGTCGCGGTTGGTGACGATGCCGAGCAGCTTGCCCGCCGAGTCGGTCACCGGGACGCCGCTGATGCGGAACTTGGCGCACAGCTCGTCGGCCTCGCGCAGCGTCGCGTCCGGGTGCACCGTGATCGGGTCGGTGACCATGCCGGACTCGGAGCGCTTCACCAGGTCGACCTGGTTGGCCTGGTCCTCGATGGAGAGGTTGCGGTGCAGCACGCCCGCGCCGCCCTGACGGGCCATGGCGATGGCCATGCGCGCCTCGGTGACCTTGTCCATCGCCGCCGAGAGCAGCGGGACATTCACCTTGACGTTCTTGGAGAGGTACGAGGAAGTGTCGATCTGGTCGGGCGCCATGTCGGACGCGCCCGGCAGGAGCAGCACGTCGTCGTATGTCAGCCCGAGCGTCGCGAACTTCTCGGGCACTCCGTCGACGTTTGCAGTCATGACACCTTCCCCAATGGCCTTGATCGGTGCGGATGTCCATGCTAACGGGCTGTGCGGGTGTCTCATTCCACGAGCAAGATCATCAGAATTCTTTGTACGTTCACACGTGGATCGCGGGGGTTGGCGCGCTCGCCGAGCGCCTATGGGTGCGCCCCCGGTCGGCGCCTCCCACTACGGCCGGCGCCTCCCGCTCCGGCCGCGTACGCCCTTCCCGTAGGCGCACGCCCTTCCCTTGAGGCGCCTTTACTGCCCGGCGAGGGCGCGCAGCCGGCTCAGGGCTCGGTGCTGCGCGACGCGGACCGCGCCCGGCGACATGCCCAGCATCTGACCGGTCTCCTCGGCGGTGAGGCCGACGGCGACCCGCAGCACCAGGAGCTCACGCTGGTTCTCCGGAAGGTTGGCGAGGAGTTTCTTGGCCCAGGCCGCGTCGCTGCTGAGCAGGGCGCGCTCCTCGGGCCCGAGCGAGTCGTCGGGCCGCTCCGGCATCTCGTCGGAGGGCACGGCGGTCGAGCCGGGGTGACGCATCGCGGCCCGCTGGAGGTCGGCGACCTTGTGCGAGGCGATGGCGAAGACGAAGGCTTCGAAGGGGCGCCCGGTGTCGCGGTAGCGCGGCAGCGCCATCAGGACGGCGACGCAGACTTCCTGGGCGAGATCCTCCACGAAGTGGCGAGCATCACCCGGCAGCCGGTTCAGGCGCGTACGGCAGTAGCGCAGCGCGAGCGGGTGGACATGGGCGAGCAGATCGTGCGTGGCCTGCTCGTCACCGTCGACAGCACGGTGAACGAGGGCACCGATGACCCCTTGCGCCGTAGCCTCGTCGTCGCGCATCGGTCCATGGTGCCCCGGGGGTGTCCCGCCCGTGGCACCCCGTCCGTAGTTGTGCACTGAAGCGTTATGAGCGGGTGCGCCGGAACTCATCCCCTGCACCCCCCTCCCGCTCGACCGACCTGTCCCCGAGGAACTCCACACCCACAAGGATGCGGCATCGCGGCGGAAGCAACACCTACTGCTGCCGTTCGCGGGTCGGCCGGGCCCGTTCGCCGGGTGGCGGACGGGGCTCCGACCGGCTGTCACACCTGCCGTCAGCGCACCAGGCCCCAGCGGAAACCGAGCGCGACGGCGTGCGCGCGGTCCGAGGCGCCGAGCTTCTTGAAGAGCCGCCGTGCGTGCGTCTTGACCGTGTCCTCGGAGAGGAACAGCTCGCGCCCGATCTCGGCGTTGGAGCGGCCGTGGCTCATGCCTTCGAGCACTTGGATCTCCCGCGCGGTGAGCGTGGGTGCCGCGCCCATCTCGGCCGACCGCAGTCTGCGCGGGGCGAGCCGCCAGGTCGGGTCGGCGAGCGCCTGGGTGACGGTCGCGCGCAGTTCGGCGCGCGAGGCGTCCTTGTGCAGATAGCCGCGGGCACCGGCGGCGACCGCGAGCGCGACCCCGTCGAGATCCTCGGCCACCGTGAGCATGATGATCCGGGCGCCCGGATCCGCGGACAGCAGCCGACGGACGGTCTCCACGCCGCCCAGACCGGGCATGCGTACGTCCATCAGAATCAGATCCGAGCGGTCGGCACCCCAGCGGCGGAGGACTTCCTCGCCGTTGGCCGCCGTCGTCACACGCTCGACGCCGGGCACGGTCGCAACCGCGCGGCGGAGCGCCTCGCGGGCAAGCGGGGAGTCGTCGCAGACGAGGACTGATGTCATGGCCGCCCTCCGCAGCTGATGCGCGTCACCTTGAGCCTCCAGGCTGGGTACATGTGTCACCTGAGCGATTGGCGCCCTCGGACACTTGCCCGAGCGCTTGTTCTTTCAATCGCCTCCGCACTCTCAACGACGGTCACTCGAAAGAGTTACGGGTTCGGCGGACACGTTCGGCACTCTACGTGAGGAAGCGTGCACACAGGAGAGTGTGGCGCGCCGCCGACCCCCCTTTTGGCGCTATGCCCCATTTAGCGGCTTTTCTTCCCTTTTGCTGGTGTCTGTGGCTAGATTCCCAATGAGTCATATTTACATCTACTTACACAGGAGATGTACCTTCGTCGGTACGTACGTTTCGGATGAGCCCCGTGCGCACCCGTCCTGTACCGGCCCGCCCATCCGCCTCAGCACGGTTTCAAGGGGACAAGAGCAATGGCAGATTTCTCCCGCCTTCCCGGACCCAACGCCGATCTGTGGGACTGGCAGCTACTCGCGGCCTGCCGTGGGGTCGACAGCTCGCTCTTCTTCCACCCGGAGGGCGAGCGCGGCGCGGCGCGGAGTGCGCGCGAGAGTTCGGCGAAAGAGGTGTGCATGCGCTGCCCGGTGCGCGCTCAGTGCGCGGCCCACGCCCTCGCGGTGCGCGAGCCCTACGGGGTCTGGGGAGGGCTCACCGAGGACGAGCGCGAAGAACTCATGGGCCGGGCGCGCAACCGCCTGGTGTCGGCCGCCGCGCCCATGGCGGGCGGCATGGAGGCGCCTTGACGGTGTGCGGAGCGCACCGGATCAGAAGAAACGTTCCTGCGCCGTTTGGCCCAGCACCGCCCGCAAAGCGGCGGCTCCATACGGGAGGCCGCCGGTCCGCCGCCTTGGGGATGCTGCCTTGGAGACGCTGCCTTGAGCACACCTGCTTGAGGCGACTTGCTCGTGCACTTGAGGACGCTCGTGTACTTGAGGAGGCTTGCTCGAGGGCGCCGGGAGGCGGTCGGCCCTAGTCGCGCGCCGCGGCCCTGGTCAGCTGGTCCAGGGTGGCCGCGACGGCCGGGACCTGGGCGAGGTCGGGCAGGGTGAGCGCGACGATCTCCCGCTCGACGGCGGGTTCGACGGTGACCGTACGCGCGCCCTTGGGCCGTACGGACTCGATGGCGAGCTCCGGCATGACCGCGACACCCAGCCCGGCGCCCACCAGGCCGATCACCGCCGGATAGTCGTCGGTCGCGAAGTCGATGCGCGGGGTGAAGCCGGACTCCTCGCAGACCTCGACCAGTTGGCGCCGGCAGCGCGGACAGCCCGCGATCCAGGACTCGTCCGCCAGATCCCTGATCGCGACGGCGCCGGCCTCGGCCAGCGGATGCCCCTGCGGGACGAGGCCGACCAGCCGGTCGACGAGCAACGGGCGCACCACCAGGTCGTCCCACTCGGTGGCGTTCGAGCCGTAGCGGAAGGCCAGCGCGATGTCGCAGTCCCCTTCGCGCAGCATCTCGACGGAACGCGGCGGCTCGGCCTCGACCAGGGAGACCCGCGTGCCCGGGTGGGCGGCGCGCAGCGCGGCGAGCGCGGTCGGTACGAGTGTGGAGGAGCCGCTCGGGAAGGAGACCAGGCGCACCCGGCCGGCCCGCAGCCCCGCGATGGCGGCGACCTCCTCCTCCGCCGCGGTCAGGCCGGCCAGGATGCCCGAGGCGTGCCGGACCAGGACCTCGCCGGCCTGGGTCAGGCGCATCTCGCGGCCGGTGCGGATCAGCAGCGGCGTACCCGCGGAGGATTCGAGGGCCTTCATCTGCTGGCTGACGGCGGGCTGGGTGCAGCCCAGCTCGCGGGCGGCCGCCGAGAAGGAGCCGGTGGCGGCGACGGCGCGCAGGATGCGGAGATGACGAGCCTCGATCATTCTTCGAGCATAAGCGAATCTTGGGGGTGACAGGAAAAAGTCGAGTGCGACTTTGAGTTCGACTCGGTTAGCGTTCCGCCCATGGAGCTTCTGTCAGTGAACGTGGGCCGCGCGAAGGCCGTCGGCTACACCGATAGCGAGGGCGGTCTCACAGGCGTGGACAAGCGCCCGGTGAACACCGCCGTCCGGGTGTTCGCGCCCGGCCCGAGAGGCGTGGGGGCCAGCGGCGTGGAGGGCGACGACGTCTGCGATCTCCGCTTCCACGGCGGCGACCACCAGGCGGTCTACGCCTACGCCCGCGAGGATCTGGACGCCTGGGAGAAGGAGCTCGGCCGACCGCTGCCCAACGGCTCGTTCGGCGAGAACCTCACCCTGTACGGCGTCGACGTGAACGACGCCCGGATCGGCGAGCGCTGGCGGATAGGGCGGTCCGCGGTCCTGGAGGTCGCCTCCGGACGCATCCCCTGCCGTACGTTCGCCGGCTGGCTCGATCAGAAGGGCTGGGTCCGGCGCTTCACGCAGGCAGCCGTTCCCGGCGCGTACTTCCGGGTGATCGAGCCGGGGGAGATCCAGGCAGGTGACGCGGTCGAGGTGATCGAACGACCGGATCGCGAAGTTTCGGTCGCCTTCTGGTTCCGGGCGTTCACGACCGAGCGGACACTGATGCCGCGCGTCCTGGCGGCGGGCGATGCCCTGGAACCCGAGGCGCACGAGACGGTGCGAACCTATCTGGCGAAGCACGGCTCCTAGCGGGCGGTTCGGGATGCCCCGGCCGACTGCGGACCGGCGACGTCCGCAGGCGGTTCGGGATGCCCTGGCCGACTGCGGACCGGCGACGTCCGGTGGAGTCCGGTGAACTCGCATAACGCCCATGCAGTCCGGCGAACTCGCGTGGCGCCCCGTGGAGTCCGGCGAAGTCCCGTGGAGTCCGGCAAAGTCCGGTGAAGAAGTGCCGGAGAGACCGGGTACCGCCGGTGAAGGTCTGCGTGGAATTGCCGTGATTGGGGCGGTTCATGGCGGTCGACACCGGTTCGGCGGCGGGCCGGGGCCGGTCATCGGGCGCCGGGCGGGGGCATTAACGTGCGCCTATGACGACTGCACTGATTACGGGAGCGACGGCCGGCATCGGTGCCGCGTTCGCGCGGCGCCTCGCGGCCGATGGACACGATCTGGTGCTGGTGGCCCGGGACGGCGAGCGGCTGAGCGAGCAGGCCACCGAGCTGCACGACCGGCACGGCATCGAGGCCGAGGTGCTGAGCGCCGACCTGTCCACGGAGGACGGGATCGCCGCGGTGGAGGCCCGTCTATCGCTGCCCCGGCGGCCGGTCGACCTCTTGGTCAACAACGCCGGGTTCGGCAACAAGGGCCGCTATCTCGAAGTCTCCATGGCGGACGAGCTGACCATGGTGAAGGTGCACATCGAGGCGGTGCTGCGACTGACGTCGGCGGCGACCGCCGCCATGCGTGAGCGCGGCCGCGGCGGCGTCGTCAACGTGGCCTCGGTCGCGGCGTTCGTACCGCGCGGCACCTACGGCGCGTCCAAGGCGTGGGTCGTGCAGTTCACCCAGGGCGCGGCCCGGGACCTGGCCGGGTCCGGGGTGCGGCTCATGGCGCTGTGCCCCGGGTTCGTGCGGACCGAGTTCCACCAGCGGGCCGGCATGGGCACCGACAACATCCCGGGCTGGATGTGGCTGGACGCGGACAAGCTGGTGGCGGCCGCCCTCACCGACCTCGCGCGCGGCAAGTCCCTCTCGATCCCCGACCCGCGCTACAAGGCGCTCATGGGTGCCGTGAAACTGGCGCCGCGCGGCCTGCTCGGCGGGATCACTTCGAAGACGGGCCGCAAGTACGGCCCCCAGTAACGCGCGTACAGCCTCCTGCGTCGCCTGGTGCTCTCACCCGCCCTCCCCCCTGTGGAGCGTCGGGGACGTGGGGTCGAGCACCAGGCGCCAGGCCGTCCCGTCCAGCCACGTCACGCGGACGGCGTGGCCGTCGACCTCGATGTCGGCGAGGGTGTGGACGGGGCCGGGATCCGGTTCCGCGGTGAGCGAGGCGAGCGCGACGAACAGCGAGGGTGCGCTTCCTGTCACGCCGTGCAGCGCTTGGACCTGCGACCTCGGGCCGAACAGGGTTGATCCTGCGGTCAGTTGACAGGCCTCCCCGGCGTAGCCGTGCACGGGGTGGAGCTGGGCGGTGCGCCCCGGGGTGACGGCCCACCCGGTCTGGCGCACGGGCGTGCCGGCGACGGCGCCGACGACCAGGTGGGCGCGGACCTCGGCCCGGCCGTGCGCGAGGGTGGCCGAGACGATCCGCACCCCGGGTGGCCCGGGCCGCGGCTCGGAGAGCGACGCGGCCCAGCCGGGCCCGTTGCCCAGCGGGACGGCGGGCCCGCGAGTGGTGGACGCGCCCTGTGACAGCAGCCCGAAGTGGTTGTCGGGCACGCCCTCCGATGTGGGGCCGGTGCGGGTCGAGTAGGCGAAGCGCGCATAGCAGGGGTCTTCGTCCTTGCCGCCGCCCACATGGTTGTTGCTTCCGTGGTTGTGGAGGCGGACCAGGCCGTCGGCCGCGGTCGACTGGATCAGCAGACCGGGCGGGCCGAGGGTGCGGGTGGCGTCCTCGGTCTCGGCGGGCAGCGGCTCCTCGACCGCCGTCCAGGCCGGGTGCTCGGGCGGCAGCAACAGTCCGAGATAGCCCTTGGCCGCCCAGTACGGGGAGGCCGGGCCCGAGTAGTGCTGGATCACCGGTGGGTACGGGCCGTGCCAGCCCAGGGTGAGCAGCCCCGCGGCATCGGTGGCGCCCTCTCCCCCGGGCCGGTCGAGGAAGTACTTCAAGGTGCCCGACGCCAGGCGGCGGGTGGCGCCGTGGGTGAGCGGGGTGTGGCCGGTGAGCGCGCCGAGCCAGGGCGCGGCCGCGGCAGCGAACCGGTAGGTGAGCGAGCGCCCGTACGGCATCGGCGCGCCGTCGGCGTCGAACAGCCGGCTGTGGGCGTCGAGTTGGGCGTGCAGGCGGGGACCGTAGCGGGCCAGGAGGTCCTGGTCGCCGGCGAGATGGGCGTGCAGAACGGGATAGAAGTGGAGGGCCCAGGCGTTGTAGTGGTCGAAGGAGCGGTTCGGGCCGTCGCTGTACCAGCCGTCGCCGAGGTACCACTGATCGATGCGTTCCAGGGCGCGTTCGATGGTGGCCGCGGCCCGGTCGGTCTCGATGCCGGCGTCCTGGAGGAATCCGGCGACGGTGAGGCCGAACAGCCACCAGTTGTTGTCGACCGGGGACGGACCGAGGGCGGGCAGCAGCCAGTCGACGGCGCGTTGGCGCACGCGGTCGTCGAGGGTGTCCCAGAGCCAGGGGCGGGTGAGCCGCAGCCCCAGGGCGACGGAGGCCGACTCCACGACGGCCTGCCGGACCTGGGCGGGCTGGGGCCAGGCGTCGGGAGAGGCCGGGTCCAACTCCCCGCTGGGAAGCGGGTTTCGGGTGCCCGAGGCGAGACCTTCGGCGTAGCGCTCCAGGTGGCCGTGGGGATCGCCGCCCTGGGCGCCGGCCACGCGGAAGGCGGCCAGCAGCCAGGTGCGGGCATAGCCTTCGAGGCCGTCCGACCGTGGCCCCGACCAACTGGGCCGCGCGCCAGGCAGGTTGACCAGGCCCCGGCCGGGCGAGGCGTAGGGCCGCACGGCCAGCAGGAGCCGGTCCGCCGACCGCTCCCAGTGCTCGCGGGTCCAGCCGGTGTACGGGCTGAGCTCACGGTTCTCGGGGGCGATGGGCATGGTGCGATGCTCCTCGGGGCGGTGCGGCGGGGCCAGGGGGTGGGGCGGGGTGGGGCCGGGGGCGGGGTGGGGGTGGGGCCGACAGAGTGCGGCGGGGCCGGGCAGGGGTGTGGTCGGCGGGATGCGGTTGGCGGCGTCTGGATCTTCGAGGCCTGCGTCATTGCGGCCTACGTCGCTGGAGCCCGCGCGGACTCTCCATCGTCATCGCCTGGACGCACGCACTCTCCATCGTCATCGTCGCGGCCCGCGCCCACTCTCCATAGTCCTCGTCGGGCCGCGCCCACTCTCCATCGTCATCGTCGGAACCCGCGCGCACTCTCCTCTGCCGTCGTCGGGGCCCGCGCGAAATCTCTGGGAACTTAGAACCCGGTTTGATCGAACGTCAATGGATCAGACCGAATGATCGAAACTCCTGTCGTTCGATCACGCCGTACTAGGGTTATGGCCCACCGGGCCGCCACACCGCGAAGGGGATGCCACCGTGCGTGAAAGCGCTGCTGAACGTCATGACCGACTGCTGGAACTGGTGCGCCGGCACGGCTCGGCACGGGTCTCCGATCTCGCCGCCCGGTTGGGCGTCTCGCCGGTGACCGTGCGGCGGGACGTCGAGTTCCTGGCCACCGAAGGGCGGTTGGACCGGGCGCACGGCTCGGTCTCCTGGCCGGGCGCGGGGGACGCCGCCCCGGCGACCGGTTCCCCGGGCACCGCACGCCGGGACCGCGCCCCGGGAGCCGCCTCGGCTTTCACCGCCCCCGCCACCTCCGCCTCCCCCTCCACCGCCGGCTCGCGCGAGCTCGTCATCGGCATGCTGGCGCCCAACGCCACGTACTACTTCGCCGAGGTCATCCGGGGTGCCCACGAGGCGGCAGCGGCCGCGGGCGCTCGGCTCGTGCTGCGGATCTCGGACTACCGGCCGCAGGAGGACGCGGGCCGGGCGGCCGGGTTGCTCGCGGCCGGGGCCGACGGCCTGCTGATCGCGCCGGGCTGGAAGGAGCCGGACGACCCGGTCGAGCACGGTGCCTGGATCGCCGGTCTCCCGGTGCCGACGGTGCTCCTGGAACGGCGCGGCGTGCCGGGCCGCGACCTGGACGACCTGGACCGGGTCTGCTCCGACCACGGCCATGGCGTGCTCATCGCGGTCCGCCATCTGCTCGCACTGGGGCACCCGACGCCCCTGCTCGTGGCACGGTCCGACAGCCCCACCGCGATCGCCGTACGGGCCGGATACCGCCACGCGCTCGACGCGCTGGGCCTCACGTCACCGCTCCCGGTGATCGACTCGGTCTCGGCGGAGGCGGACCCGAGCGGGTTCGAAGGTGCGGTACGGGCACTGCGCACCGCGGTCGCGGAGGGCCGCGCCTCGGCGGCGCTCGTCCACAACGACGTGGACGCCATCCGGATCGTGCAGCGGCTGGCCGAACTGGGCGTGCGGGTGCCGCACGACCTGGCGCTCGTGGCGTACGACGACGAGGTCGCGGCCCTCGCGGACATTCCGCTGACGGCAGTCGCCCCGCCCAAGCACGAGGTCGGACGGTACGCGGCCGAGCTGCTGATCGAGCGGTTGCGCGGCACCTCCGCGTACGGCACCGGCGGCGGCGAAGAGGCGCCGCGACGCCATGTCGACCTGCTGCCGAGGCTCCGCGTCCGAGCCTCCTGCGGAGCCCCCTCCGAGACCCTGCGGAGCGCAGCGGGCGCGCCGTGAATGACCGCGCACTCACCCCGCGCTCACCCGAACGCACCCCGCACGCGCCCCGCGAGCGGCCGCCCCCGCGCAGCCCCCGCGGCTGCCCGTGAGCGTTCGGTCCTGACGCGCGAACGTTCACTCATTCTCTGATCTTTTTTCGATCAATCGAACTTTCGCTCTTGACTTCGGTCAGAACTGGGCCAAGGATCGCGGCCATCGCCTCGTCCCCTCACGTTCAGGAGCCGTTCCGTGAGCCGCAGTTGGACCAGATCGACCTCCGCCCTCGTCGGCACCGCCACCGCTCTCGCCGTGCTCACGGCCTGTGGTGGGGGCGGCAGCAAGACGAGCGACGCGGGCAAGGGCACCGCCGACAAACCCGTCACCATCACGTTCTGGGCCTGGCAGAAGGGCTCGAAGGATGTGGTGGATGCCTTCAACGCCTCCCACAACAACATCCACGTGAAGTTCGAGGAGATCCCCTCCGGCAACGCCGGCGGCTACGCGAAGATCTCCAACGCGGTGAAGGCGGGCAACGCGCCCGACCTCGTCACCGTCGAGTACCCGATGCTCCCCGAGTTCGTCAGCCAGGGCTCGTTCCAGGACATCAGCAAGTACGTCACCGACGACGTGAAGAAGCAGTTCCTGCCGCAGGCGATCCAGCAGACCACGCTCGGCGGCAAGAACTGGGCGATCCCCTTCGACGCGGCACCGCAGGCGTACTTCTACCGCAAGGACTTCTTCGCGAAGAACAACATCGAAGTCCCCAAGACCTGGGCCGAGTTCAAGGATGCCGCGCAGAAGGCCAAGGCCGCCGACCCCAAGGCCCGCATCGGCACGTTCTTCCCCGACGACCCGACCACCTTCGAGGCGATGGCCTGGCAGGCCGGCGCCCAGTGGTTCAAGGCCGACGGTGACACCTGGAAGCTCAACACCGCCGACGCCGCCACCAACAAGGTCGCCGACTACTGGCAGGGCCTGCTCGACGACAAGCTGGTGCAGAACGCGGTCTCCTTCAGCCCCGAATGGACGGCCTCCCTCAAGGACGGCTCCACCGTCGGCTACCTCGGCGCCTCGTGGGGCGCGGGCGTGCTCGGCGGGACCGTGCCGGACCAGAGCGGCAAGTGGGCGGTGGCCCCCATCCCCACCTGGGACGGCAAGCCCGCAAGCGGCATGCTCGGCGGCTCCACCTGGGCGGTGACCAAGAACAGCACCAAGACCGAGGCCGCCCTCGAATTCGCCCAGTGGATGTCGACCACCGAGGCCGGTATCGACGCGCGCATCAAGTCCGGTACGTCGAGCGCGTTCCCGGCCGACATAGCGCTGCGACCGGCCGCGCAGAAGGCCTTCGACGCGAAGTTCTACACCGGCCAGGACGTCTACCAGCTCTTCGACGCCGCGGGCAGCTCGATCAACGCCAA
This sequence comes from Streptomyces sp. NPDC048361, assembly GCF_040651795.1. Taxonomy (NCBI): domain Bacteria; kingdom Bacillati; phylum Actinomycetota; class Actinomycetes; order Kitasatosporales; family Streptomycetaceae; genus Streptomyces; species Streptomyces sp. NPDC048361. The sequence continues at coordinate 10,307 of NZ_JBEZKW010000024.1, read as the reverse complement.
CTGGGGCTGGGGCCCGAGCATGGGCACCACCAACACCGCGCTCAAGGACCAGCTCGGCAAGGTCGCGGGTGGCTCGGTCACGATCAAGGACGCGATCAAGACCGCGCACGACGCCACGGTGACCGAGCTGAAGAAGCGCGGGCTGAAGGTCGAGGGCTGACCGGATGAGGACGAAGCGGCGCGCCGCCCCGCCCGGGTCCGGTACGGCCTGCACCCCGGCCGCACCGGGCCCGGCCGGCGAGCAGGGTGACCGCCCGACCTCGGCGGACGACGATGCCACGAGACCCGTACGCACCGAGGCACCCGGCGCCGCGCAGGCCGGCACCCGGGCCACACCGGAGCCGGCCGATGAGCAAGGCACCCCAGGCCATCAAGGCGCCCCAGGCGATCAAGGAGCTTCCGGCCGCCCCGGGGGCAGCCCAGCCCGCCGTTCCGCCCGCCCCGCCTCCCGTCTCCGCAAGGGGCCCCGCGGCGCACGCAGCCGCACCAACGCGGCCGCCGGTGTGCTGCTCAGCCCGTTCTTCGTCCTGTTCACCGTCGTGACGGTGGTGCCGATCGGGTACGCGATCTGGCTGAGCCTGTTCACGGAGAAGCAGTCCGGGCTCGGCTTCGGCGGCGCCACCACGGTCTTCAGCGGGCTCGACAACTACACGGCGGCGCTGGGCGACCGGGCCTTTCGCGAGGGCTTCTGGGTGCTCGCCGGCTACTGCGTGGTCTACATCCCGCTGATGGTCGGCGGCGCCCTCGCGCTCGCGCTGCTGCTCGACTCGACGCTGGCCCGCGCCCGCCGCTTCTTCCAGCTCGCCCTTTTCCTGCCGCACGCCGTGCCCGGCATCATCGCCGCGCTGATCTGGGTCTACCTCTACACCCCGGGTCTCAGCCCGGTCGTGAAGGCCATGCACTCCGGCGGCGTCGGCTTCGACTTCTTCTCCTCCAGCGGCACGCTTCCCTCCGTCGTCAACATCGCGCTGTGGGAATGGCTCGGCTACAACATGGTCATCTTCTACGCGGCGCTCCAGGCCATCGACCGCTCGGTCCTCGAAGCGGCCACCATGGACGGCGCCGGTGAGTGGCGCACCGCGTTCGGTATCAAACTCCCGCTGATCCGCGGCTCGTTGACGATGGTGGCGCTCTTCACCGTCATCGGCTCGCTCCAGCTCTTCACGGAGCCACTCATCCTCAACCAGGGCGGCAGCTCCACGGTCACCTCCACCTGGACGCCCAACATGTACGCCTACACCGCCGCGTTCAGCCGCAACGACTACGGGCTCGCCGCCGCGTCCGCCGTGCTCCTCGCCCTCGTCGCGGCCCTGCTCTCCTTCGTCGTCACCCGCCTCACCAACCGGAAGGGGGCCACGGCATGACCTCCTTCACAGCCACCGCCACCGGACCCCGGCGGCCGTCGAGCCGCTGGCTGTCCAGGACCGCGGTCAACGGCGCGCTCCTGCTGTCCGTCCTCTACACGCTCTTCCCCCTGGTGTGGCTGATCACGGCCGCCACCAAGGACACCGGTGGCCTGCTGTCCGGCGAAGCCTTCTCCTTCAAGGGCTTCGACCTGGGCCACAACCTGTCGCAGCTCACCTCGTACAACGACGGCGTCTACTTCCGCTGGTACCTCAACTCCCTTCTGTACGCGGGCGTCGGCGCGGCCGTCTGCGCGCTGGTCTCCGTCGCCGCGGGGTACGCCTTCGACAAGTACACCTTCCGCGGCAAGGAGAAGCTGTTCGGTGTCGTGCTGCTCGGCGTGCTCGTGCCGGCCACGGCGCTCGCGCTGCCCATGTACCTGCTGGCGAGCAAGGTCGGCCTGGTCAACACGTACTGGTCGGTTCTGATACCCGTTCTGGTCAATCCGTTCGGGGTGTATCTGGCGCGTGTGTTCAGCGCGAGCTACATCCCCGGCGAGGCGCTCGAAGCCGCCCGTATCGACGGCGCCGGCGAGCTGCGCACCTTCTGGTCGATCGGTCTGCGCATGGTGATGCCGGGCTTCGTGACCGTCTTCCTCTTCCAGTTCACCGCGATCTGGAACAACTTCTTCCTCCCCCTGGTCATGCTCAGCGACCAGAAGCTCTTCCCGCTGAGCCTCGGTCTGTACGCCTGGAACAGCAACACCCATGCTGAGCCGAGCTACTACCCTCTCGTCGTCACCGGCTCCCTCCTCGCCGTCATCCCCCTGATCGTCGCCTTCGTCTCCCTCCAGCGGCACTGGAAGGCCGGACTGACCGCCGGCAGCCTCAAATGACCGGCCCGGAAGCCCAGTCACCCCCGGCCAGCGCCTCGTGAGGAGTCCGAGTCCCACCATGCACCACACCACTGACAACCGGCCCGCCCTGCTGCTCGCGATGGGCCCCGGCATCGCCGACCGCCTCCTCACCGAGCACCACCGCACCCGGCTCGCCGCCCTCACCCGTACCGACCCGTACCTGGTCGCGCACGATCTCGTGGCGCCCACGGCGCCGGTCGCGAAGGCCCTCGCCGAGGCCGAGGTCCTGCTCACCTGCTGGGGCGCTCCCCCGCTCACCGCGGACGTCCTGGACGCGGCCCCGCGGCTGCGCGCGATCGTCCACGCGGCGGGCTCCGTCAAGCACCACATCACCGACGCCTGCTGGGACCGCGGCATCACCGTGACGTCGGCCGCCGCGGCCAACGCCCTGCCGGTCGCCGAGTACACGCTCGCCGCGATCCTCTTCGCCGGCAAGGAGGTGCTGCGTTCCGCCCAGCGCTACGCCGAGCTGCGCACCGCCCCCGCGTGGCTGAGCGAGACCGAGCACACCGGCAACTACCGGCGCACCGTCGGCCTGGTCGGCGCATCGCGCATCGGGCGGCGCGTGATCGAGCTCCTGCGCCCCTTCGACTTCGAGGTTCTTCTGTACGACCCGTACGTCGGCGGAACCGAAGCGGCGGCCCTGGGCGTTGAACAGGTGTCCCTGGACGCGCTGTGCGCCCGCAGCAGCGTCGTCTCCGTCCACGCGCCCCAGCTCCCCGAGACCCGCCGCATGATCGACGCGCGCCTGCTCGCCCTGATGCCGGCGGGTGCCACGCTGATCAACACCGCCCGCGGCTCCCTGGTGGACGAGCCGGCCCTGCTCGCCGAGCTTCTCTCGGGCCGTCTGCACGCGGTCCTGGATGTGACGGAGCCCGAACTGCCCCCCCGTGAAAGCCCGTTGTACGACCTGCCCAACGTCCTGCTCACCCCGCACATCGCCGGCTCGCTCGGCAATGAGCTGTACCGCATGGCGGATCAGGCCCTGGACGAGGTGGAGCGATTCGCCTCGGGCCTGCCGTTCTCGGACCCGGTGCTCCCGGCGGCCCTGCACCATTCGGCGTGAGCGGCGTCCCGTACGGACATCGGCGCGAGCGGCGTCCCGTACGGACATCGGCGCGAGCGGCCGGCCCGTCCCGCCCGACAGGGGCCGCGGCTCTCCCCGCACAGGGAGGCGGTACATCACTAAACTGGTGATATCACCCCAGAGCCATCCGGGAGGAGTCATGACGTTCACGCAGGTGATCGACTTCAAGACCGCGCGGTTCAGTGACCTGGACCGGCTCATGGACCGCTGGGTCGAACAGACCAAGGGCAAGCGGACTGCCTCCCACAGCCTCGTCGGCAAGGACCGCGCCGACCGGAACCACTTCGTCGAGATCATCGAGTTCCCCTCGTACGACGAAGCGATGGCGAACTCGAAGCTCCCGGAGACCGACCGGATCTTCGCCGAGATGGTGGCCCTCTGCGACGGACCGCCCACCTTCACGGACCTGGATGTGGTGCGCAACGACCAGTTGAACGCTTCAACAGCCCGCCGCTTCTTCCACGAGATCGCCTCGGGCGGCAACCTGGACGCCATCGACGAGGTGTTCGCCGCCGACTACGCCGATCACGACCCCCTCAAGGAGCAGGACACGGTCGTCGGCTCCGACGGGATCCGCGCCGACGTCACGGGATGGCGTGCCTCGTTCGACTTCGCCTTCGAACTCGACCGGCAGGTCAGCGAAGGGGACGACGTGGTGACGCTGTGGACGTTGCAGGGCACCCACACCGGCGACTTCATGGGCCTGGCCGCCACCGGCAAGCAGGTGAGCATGACCGGCACCACGATCTTCCGGTTCGAGAACGGCAGGATCCAGGAAGGCTGGTGGCACTCCGACGCCATCAGGCTGATGAAGCAGCTGGGCATCGCGGGCTGACCCGAAACCCGCGCACGCCCCCTCGGGGGGAAGAGGAACGGGGAAACGGGGAAGGCCCCCGCCCCGCCGGAACGGCGGGAGCGGGGGCCTTCACACGGTGCGGGCCCGACGTCTACGACGTTGGGCGGTCCCGACGACGTCTACGACGTCAGTGGGAGTGACCGTGGCCGTGACCGGCCTCGGGCTCCTCCTCGGCCGGCTTCTCGACGACCAGGGTCTCGGTCGTGAGCAGCAGGGAGGCGATGGAGGCGGCGTTCTCCAGGGCGGAGCGGGTGACCTTGACCGGGTCGATGACGCCGGCCTTGACCAGGTCGCCGTACTCGCCGGTGGCGGCGTTGAAGCCGAAGCCCTTGTCGAGCTCGCTCACCTTGGAGGTGATGACGTAACCCTCCAGGCCGGCGTTCTCGGCGATCCAGCGCAGCGGCTCGACGACGGCGCGGCGCACGACCGCGACACCGGTGGCCTCGTCGCCGGTCTTGTCGAGGTTGCCCTCGAGGACCTTGGCGGCGTGCACCAGAGCGGAGCCACCACCGGAGACGATGCCCTCCTCGACCGCGGCGCGGGTCGCGGAGATGGCGTCCTCCAGACGGTGCTTGCGCTCCTTGAGCTCGACCTCGGTGGCGGCGCCGACCTTGATCACGCAGACGCCACCGGCGAGCTTCGCGAGGCGCTCCTGGAGCTTCTCGCGGTCCCAGTCGGAGTCCGTGGCCTCGATCTCGGCCTTGATCTGGTTGACGCGGCCCTCGACGTCGGCCTTGTTGCCGCCGCCGTCGACGATCGTCGTGTCGTCCTTGGTGATGGTGACGCGGCGCGCGGTGCCGAGCACGTCCAGACCGGCCTGGTCGAGCTTGAGGCCCACCTCTTCGGCGATGACGGTCGCACCGGTGAGGGTGGCGATGTCCTGGAGCATGGCCTTGCGGCGGTCGCCGAAGCCCGGGGCCTTGACGGCCACGGCGTTGAACGTGCCGCGGATCTTGTTGACGACCAGGGTGGAGAGCGCCTCGCCCTCGACGTCCTCGGCGATGATCAGGAGCGGCTTGGAGGCGCCGGCCTGGATGACCTTCTCCAGGAGCGGCAGCAGGTCCTGGATCGAGGAGATCTTGCCCTGGTTGATCAGGATGTACGGGTCGTCGAGGACGGCCTCCATACGCTCCTGGTCGGTGACCATGTAGTGCGAGAGGTAGCCCTTGTCGAAGGCCATGCCCTCGGTGAACTCGAGCTCCACACCGAAGGTGTTGGACTCCTCGACGGTGATGACACCGTCCTTGCCGACCTTGTCCATGGCCTCGGCGATGAGCTCGCCGATCTGCTTGTCCTGGGCGGACAGCGCGGCGACGGCGGCGATGTCGGTCTTGTCCTCGATGGGACGGGCGGTCGCGAGGAGCTCGTCGGAGACGGCCTTGACCGCGGCGTCGATGCCCTTCTTCAGGGCGGCCGGGGAGGCACCGGCGGCGACGTTGCGCAGACCCTCGCGGACGAGCGCCTGAGCCAGCACGGTCGCGGTGGTGGTGCCGTCACCCGCGATGTCGTTGGTCTTGGTCGCCACCTCCTTGACGAGCTGGGCACCGAGGTTCTCGTACGGGTCGTCGAGCTCGACCTCGCGCGCGATGGTGACACCGTCGTTGGTGATGGTGGGGGCGCCGAACTTCTTGTCGATGACGACGTTGCGGCCCTTGGGACCGATCGTCACCTTCACCGTGTCGGCAAGCTTGTTGACGCCGCGCTCAAGGGCGCGACGGGCGTCCTCGTCGAACTTCAGGATCTTCGCCATGGGAGCGGTTCAGCCCTCTCGAAAACTCGGGTTAATGACACTGCGCCCCTCGCCGCCCGGCAATCAGCGGGGTGACCAGGGGCGCAGCTCTCAAAGCATTCGCTTCGAACTCGAAGTACTCGCGTACTCCGGTGAATTACTTCTCGATGACCGCGAGCACGTCGCGGGCCGAGAGGACGAGGTACTCCTCGCCGTTGTACTTCACCTCGGTGCCGCCGTACTTGCTGTACAGCACGATGTCGCCGGTGCTGACGTCGAGCGGCAGACGCTCGCCGTTCTCGAAGCGGCCCGGACCCACGGCCAGGACGACGCCCTCCTGGGGCTTCTCCTTGGCGGTGTCCGGGATGACCAGGCCGGAGGCCGTGGTCTGCTCGGCGTCGAGCGGCTGGACCACAATGCGGTCCTCAAGCGGCTTGATGGCAACCTTGGAGCTGGTGGTCGTCACGATCCGGTCTCCCCCTTCGGAGATCTCACGGGGTTAACTGTTTGGGTGGCGACCAGGTGGATCCGTCGTCGCGGGTGCCGGACCTGCCCGTCGCTGTGTTGGCACTCTCCAGTGGGGAGTGCCAGAAGCGAGACTAGGACGACGGTTAGCACTCGGTCAAGCGGAGTGCCAATCTCGTACCTTCACGGCGGATCCTCGCGGGCGCAGAACACGGCGGATCGTGGCGGCTCGGAGCGGGCGGATCATCGCGGGCTCGGAGCCGGCGGATCATCGCGGGCTCGGAGCCGCCGGAGCATCGCGGGCTCAGAGCCGCCGGATCATCGCGGGCTCAGAGCAATGCGGATCGTCGCGGGCTCAGAGATAGTCCTCAAGGCGGCCCACGGTGAAGCCGCGCGACCGGATCTGTTCGAGTACCTGCGCCGTCATGCGCGTCGCACCGGCGCCGGGCCCCGGCAACCGGGTCCGCACGATGTCCCCGGGGCGCAGCACCCGGGCCCCCTCGGCGTACCGCAGACCGTCGGCCGTCATCGTGACGCGGGCCAGCACCAGCGCGCGCACCCCGCACTCCTTCGCGGCGCGTACGGTACGCGCGTCGTAGGACCCGTACGGCGGCCGGAACAGTCTCGGGCGGGTCCCGTACCGGGCGGCGAGCCGGTCCTGCTGACCGCAGATCTGCGCCCGCTGCCGCTCGTACGTCAGGGTCCGCAGATCGGGGTGGTCGAGGGTGTGGTTGTAGATCCCGGCCCCCAGGGCTCGCAAGGCGTCCACCCGGGCGCGGGCGGTGCGGGCGGCGGCCGCGGCGCCGGAGTCGGCGGCGGCCGCGGCGCCGGAGTCGGCGGCGGCCGCGGCGCCGGAGTCGGCGGCGGCCGCGGCGCCGGAGTCGGCGGCGGCCGCGGCGCCGGGGTCGACTGCGGCCGCGGCGCCGGGGTCGGCGGCGGTCGCCGGAGCCGCGGCGGAAGCGGGAGCGGCGGCGACACCCCGGTCGCCGTGTGCGTCCCCCTCGCCGTCGGCGCCCGCGCGGGCCTCCGTACCGGTGTCGGCGCCCGTGAGGAACAGGGCGACCGGCAGCCGGAGATCGCGGATCATGCGCGGGAAGGCGGGGTCCGCGACCGGCCCGTCGTCGAACGTCAGGAACACCACCTTCGCGCGCACCGGTACGCGGTCGACGACGAACGGCACCCCGGACCCGCCCCTGACGCGAGCCGGCCGGGGTGCGGGCGCCAGCGGGGCGGCGAGGCCCCAGCGCCGGGCGGCGGCCATGCGCGCGTCGGACCCGGGCGGCGGCACGGCGTGCTGGGCGGCCTTGCGCCCGAGCCGTTTGAACGGGGCGACGGGCGCGGTCGGTTCCGAGCACCCGGCCAGCGGCCCGAGCAGCGCGCCGGCCGCGAGCAGCCCGGCCAGGGCGGCCCGGATCCGGCGCGCCCGGCTCACCTCTGCTCCCCGGACCGGCTCACACGTAGTCCTCCAGACGGGCCACGGCGTACCCCTTGTCGGTGATCACCTTCATCACCTGGCGGACCATGTCGGGCATGGTCCCGTTCCAGTCCTCGCGCCCGCGGAAGTGGGTCAGGATGATGTCGCCGGGGTGCAGGTCGCGGTCCCACTCGCGCCACTCCATGTGGTCGGTGAAGGCCTCCTCCGCCCACAGCGGCGCGGCCTCGATCCCGCACGACTTGGCGGCCTTGAGGGTGTCCTCGTTGTAGTTACCGTACGGCGGCCGGAACAACCGGGGACGCTTGCCGGCCCACTGGCCGATCTTGTCCTGCTGGTCGCAGATCTCTTTCCGCTGCTCGTCGTAGGAGAGCGCCGGCATGTACCGGTGGTTGAGGGTGTGGTTGTTGAGCGTGACGCCGAGGCCCTGCATCTTCTTGAAGTACTCGTGGTTGTCCTTGACCAGGTAGTCGCTGAGGAACGCGCTGTAGGGGATGCGCAGTTCCTGCATCATCTTCAGGAAGGTCGGGTCCTTCTCGGCGCCGTCGTCGATCGTCAGGAAGACGATCTTGTCCTTGGTGGGGACGGTGGTGAAGACGGGCGGCAGCGAGTCGCCGCCGTCGGTCTCGAACCCCGGCCGGTTGGTGATCCTCGGCTTGACGGCGGGCGCCGCGGGCGCGAGCAGGGGCGCTTTGGCGAGCCCCCACTTCTTCACCGCCGCGAGCCGGGCGGCCTCGGCGTGCTTGAGTTGGTCGGCCTGACTGGTGAGGGCTCCGGCGGCCCCCTGCTGGGCGGCCTGCGGCCCCGGCCGGCCCGAGCCCGCGTCCTCGGAGGAGCAGGCGGAGGCGAGCAGGGCGGCGGCGAGGGTCAGAACGGCGCAGGCGGCCTTGGTTCTGGTTTTTCCCTTTTGTCGTACTAGTTGCATGGCGCCGCATCCTGTCAGGCACGGGCCCCCCGACCCGTACGACACCGCCGTCACGGACCCCACCATCGCCCGCCTGGCCCACAGCGGGGCCGCCGCTGGACGACAATGACGGGGTGAACGACCTCGACACCTTCTCCCTCCTGCTGGCCGACGAGGGCCGCGCCCTGCTCGCATCCCTGCGGGAGTACGACCCCGCGCAGGAACTCGCGGTCGCCACCAGGCTGCGCCGCGAGCACGACACGAGACTCGTGTCGGCGGCGCTGGGGCAGGCGCGGCTGCGGCAGCGGGCGGTGGCGAAGTTCGGCGCGGCGGACGCGCACCGGATGTTCTTCACGCCCAACGGTGTCGAGCAGTCGACCCGTACGTCGGTCGCCACCCACCGCGCGCGGACCTTCGCCGCTCGGGGCGTACGGAGCGTCGCGGACCTGTGCTGTGGCATCGGCGGTGACGCTCTGGCGCTGGCGCGGGCCGGGATCTCGGTCCTCGCGGTCGACCGCGACCCGCTGACGGCGGCGGTGGCCCGCGCCAACGCGGAGGCGCTGGGCCTCGCGGAGCTGATCGAGGTGCGCTGCGCGGACGTGACCGAGATCGATACGGCGCCGTACGACGCGGTCTTCGTGGACCCGGCCCGGCGTGGCGGCCGGGGCCGCATCTTCGACCCCGAGGCGTACTCGCCGCCGCTCTCCTGGGCGACCTCGGCGGCGCTCGCCGCGCCCTTCGCCGCGCTGAAGATCGCGCCCGGCATCCCGCACGAGGCGATCCCGCCGCAGGCCGAGGCGGAGTGGATCTCGGACGGGGGTGACGTGAAGGAGGCGGTGCTGTGGTTCGGCACGGACGTGACCCCGGGCGCGGTCCGCGCCACGCTCCTGCCCGCGTCCGCCGCGCTGTGGACGGCGGCCCCGCTCGCCGCGCCGCCGGTCGGGCCGGTGGGCCGCTATCTGTACGAGCCGGACGGCGCGGTCATCCGCGCGCACCTCGTCGCCGAGATCGTCGAGCGGTGCGGGGGGCGGTTGATCGACGAGACGATCGCGTACGTGACGAGTGACGAGCCGTATGTGTCCCCGTACACCTCGGCGTACGAGATCACCGATCAACTCCCTTTCAACCTGAAGAAGTTGAAGGCATTGCTGCGGGAGCGGGAGGTGGGGGTGCTGACGGTGAAGAAGCGGGGGTCGGCGGTGGAGCCGGAGGAGATCCGGCGCCGCGTGAAGCCGGCCGGCCCGAACGCGGCGACGGTCTTCCTGACCCGAGTAGCCGGCGCCCCCACGATGCTCCTGGGCAACCCCGCGTAACCCCTCCGTGCCGGGTGCCCTACTAGGGACACGGGGCTGTGCCGTTCGCGCAGCTCCGCCACGGCGGACGCGACGGTTCGGCACCGGGTGCCCTACAGGGGCGCGGGGCTGTCACATCTGCGCGGCTCCGCCACGACGGGCACGACCGGCCGGCACCGGGTGCCCCACAGGGGCGCGGGGCTGTCACATCTGCGCGGCTCCGCCACGACGGGCACGACCGGCCGGCACCGGGTGCCCCACAGGGGCGCGGGGCTGTCACAT
>NZ_JBEZKW010000023.1:0-109145 GCF_040651795.1 Streptomyces sp. NPDC048361 | reverse complement strand
CTGGTGTTCAGAGGTGTGCTCTTCCGTTCCGCTCTGTGGGCCGTCGTCGCCGCCACTCCCCCGTGCCCCTCCAGGTTCGCGCCACTGCGCCGCGGTTCCATCCCCCGCGCGAACCATCGGCCTCACCCGCGCGGGGGAGGCGGGCCGCCCCGCGCGGGGGAGGCGGGCCGCCCCGACACCGGGGTAGCCGTAACCGCGCTAGCGGAACGTGCCCATCGCCCGGCGCACCTCGTCCAGGGTCGCCTCGGCCACCGCGTTGGCCCGCTCGTTGCCTTCGCGGATCAACTGGCGTACGTACCCCAACTCCTGGGCGTATGCGGCGCGGCGGGCCCGCAGGGGGGCGAGGTGGGTGTTGACCGCGTCCGTGACCGCCGCCTTGAGGGCCGCGGCGCCGCCCTCGCCGATCTCGGCGGCCACCTCGTGCGGGTCGCGGTCCTGGCAGAGCGCGGCGAGGAGCACCAGGTTGCTCACTTCGGGGCGGCGCTCGGGATCGTAGGAGACCAGCCGGGTCGCATCCGTCTTCGCGCCCCGGATCAGGCGCGCCGTGTCGTTGGAACTCGCCTTCAGCGCAAGGGAGTTGGCACGGCTCTTGCTCATTTTCGTACCGTCGGTGCCGAGCAGCAGGGGCGCTTCGGAGAGCAGGGTGCGCGGCTCGGGGAAGACCGGTCCGTAGCGCTCGTTGAAACGGCGGGCGATGGTGCGGGTCAGCTCCAGATGCGGCTCCTGGTCCCGGCCGACGGGCACGAGGGTCGCCTTGCAGAACAGGATGTCGGCGGCCTGGTGGGCGGGGTAGGTGAACATCAGGCCCGAGACGGCGGCCTGGCGGGAGTGGGCGATCTCGTCCTTGACCGTGGGGTTCCGGCCGAGTTCGGCGACCGAGACCAGGCTGAGGAAGGGCAGCAGCAGCTGGTTGAGGGCGGGGACCGCGCTGTGCGTGAAGATCGTCGCGCGGTCCGGGTCCACACCGGCGGCGAGATAGTCGAGGACCAGGCCTTCCACGTGTTCGCTCAGTCGCTCCGCGACGTCCCGGTCGGTCAGCACCTGGTAGTCGGGGATGACGAGGAAGAGGTCGGCGCCCTCGTTCTGGAGGCGGACCCGGTTGCGGAGGGTGCCGAAGTAGTGGCCGAGGTGGAGCGGCCCGGTGGGCCGGTCGCCGGTCAGGACGCGGTCGGGGGCGACGGGGCCGGTGGCGGCGGGGCCGGCCGCCGGGGTGGGGGTGGTGGTGGGGCGCAGGGTCGTGGTCATCGTGGGCTCCTCGGGAGGCAGTGGGGTGACGGGGGCGGGCCTGGACGGCGCCCACTGCGGGATCCAGCGAGGGCAACAAAAAGGGCCGTCCGGTGATGAACGGCCCGATGACGATGGCGTGCGTGGAGGTCGTGGCCGCTCCTAGGAGGAGCGCCACCAGCTGAGGTGGGAGCGACACTGCGACGCGGACGACATGCAGCCACTGTAACGCGGCCACTTCTCAGGCGCGGGCACTTATCGCGCGCGGCCACTTCTCAGGTGTGGGCCACTTATCGCGCCCGGTCACTTCTCGCGCGCGGTCACTGCTCGCGCGCGGTCACTGCTCGCGCGCGGTCACTGCTCGTGTGTGTAGAACACATAGAACGAGACGAGGAGCATGGCACCGCCCCAGATGGCGCCGATGCCGGAGGACCGCAGGACGCTGTGGTCGGACAGGCTGTACAGGAACCCCATGGCGCAGCCGAACACCGTGGCGTACGCCGCCGCGCGGATCTCGCGGGGCAGCGCGGACTGGACGCGCAGAAGGCCGAGGCCCAGCGCGATGAGGACCACGCCGGAGACGACGCCCAGGACGATCTGGCCGCCGGTGAGCACACCGCTGCTGCCGGCGTTGCGCTGGATGGCGGCGGCCCAGATGCCGTACGCCACTCCCAGGACGACGGGGACCGCGAGGGCGGCGGTGCCCGGGCGGTGCGCCGTGCGGCGGTCCGTGCGGCGGCTCGTGACGGGTACCGAAGCGTGTGCGGCCATGGCGGCACTCCTTCCGCTTGCCCGGGACACATGGGTGCGGGTGTCCCCCATACAGCCCACACCCGCGGGCGCCGATGGGCAACCCGGGATTACGTGGACGGGTGCGCAGCTTCCTGTCGGCGGTGCCGATCACCCTTGCGGCCGCGGTCGCATCGGCGGTGCCGATCGCCCTCGCGGCCGCGGTCGCCTGCCTGGTGGCGGCGGCCGGTGCGGTGCGCGCGGTACGCCGTCGGCGCGCCCTCATCGGGATGGGCGCCGGGCTCGTCGTCGGAGCCGCCGTGCTGCGTGTGCTGGTCGCCGTCGGCCGGTCTCGCACGCTCGGCGGGCTCCCCGCGGACTCCGACCCCGCGGCCGCGGGCGCGGTCTACGACACGCTCACCGGCTTCCTCACCACGGCGGCGTGGGCCGCCCTCGCCGTCGGGCTCGTCCTCGCGCTCGGTGCCTGGCTCACGGGCCGCCCGTGGCGGCGAGCGCGGCGAGACTCCGCAGCGCCCCGGCCAGGACCGGCACCGGCGGGGTCGCGAGTCCGATCCTGACCGCGTCGGGCACCCGTCCGCCCACCGCGAAGGCGGTGCCCGGCGTCACCGCGATCCCGAGCCGCTCGGCCGCGGCCGCCGCGAATGTCTCGGCCCGCCAGGGCGCGGGCAGCTCCCACCAGCAGTAGTACGCGGCCGCGTCACCCCGCACCCGGAAGCCGTCCAGACCCGTACGCACCAGGGCGTGGCGGGCCGCCGCGTCGGCCCGCTTGGCGGCGGCCACCGCCTCGATCGTGCCGTCCACGGCCCAGCGCACCGCCGCCTCCAGCTGGAACCGGCCCGCCGTCCACGCCCCCGAGCGGAGCGCCTGCGCGAGCGTCGGCGCGTGACTCTCGGGCGTCACGAGGAACCCCGTGGTCAGACCGGGGGCCAGCCGCTTGGAGAGGCTGTCGACGAGGACGGTGTGGTCGGGCGCGTACGCGGCCAGCGGGGGCGGCGCCGTTGCGGCGAGGAACGCCCACGTCGTGTCCTCGACGGCAGTGATCCTCAACTCCCGGATCACATCGGCCACTTCGGCCCTGCGCTTCCCGTCCATGGTCAGGGTGAGCGGGTTGTGCAGGGTGGGCTGCACATAGATCGCGGAGAGCGAAGCACGGCGATGGGCCGCCGCCAAGGCCTCGGGGAGCACGCCCCCGGCGTCCGTGGCGATCGGCACCAGATCGATGCCGAGCCGTTCGGCAATCGCCTTGACCAGCGGATACGTCAGCTCCTCGACGCCGAGCCGGCCGCCGGCGCGTACCAGCGAGGACAGCGCCGCCGCGATCGCCTGGCGGCCGTTCCCGGCGAAGAGGATCCGCTCGGGGCCGGGCCGCCAGCCCGGCCGTGCGAGCAGCTCCGCGGCCGCCTCGCGCGCCTGCGCCGTGCCGTCGGCCGCCGCCGGACGGGTGGCCCCGGTGAGCACGTCGGGCCGCAGCAGCCCCCCGAGCGAGCGTGCCATCAGCTCCGACTGCCCTTCCACCACAGGGTAGTTGAGCTCTAGGTTGACCGGGGTGCGCCCGCTGTCCTCCGCGAGGACCGAACCCGGATGCGGCGGCGCGGCCCGCACGAACGTGCCGCGCCCGACCTCGCCCACCACCAGACCCCGCCGGCCGAGCTCCCCGTACACCCGGATCGCGGTGGAGACGGCGATCCGCCGGCGGCGCGCGAAGGCCCGCTGCGTGGGCAGCCGGTCACCCGGGCGCAGCGCCCCGGACGCGATCTCCCGTGCGATCTCGTCGGCCACCCTGCGGTAATCCACGGCCCCCACCCCTTCCCCGGTGCGCCTCCCCGGCATTGCACCGAGAGCAAAGAGCCTATTGCACCGACGAGTTGACCGCGCCTAGCCTCCTCACCATGTCCCGCACCCACCAGCCCGGCGCCCCGCTGCCCCTCCACACGGACGAGGGCACGGGCAGCGCTCTGCTCCTCATCCACGGCCATCCCTTCGACCGCACCATGTGGGCCCCGCAGATCGAGGAGTTCTCCCGTACGCACCGGGTGATCGCCCCCGATCTGCGCGGTTACGGCGGTGCACCGGCCGCCCCCGGGACCACCCTGCTCGGCGATTTCGCCGCGGACGTCCTGGCGCTCGCGGACGCGCTCGGCGTCGAACGCTTCACGCTCGGCGGCCTGTCCATGGGCGGCCAGATCGTCATGGAGTGCTACCGCCTCTTCCCGGAGCGCATCGAGGGCCTGCTCCTCGCCGACACCTTCCCCGCGGCCGAGACTCCCGAGGGCAGGGTTGCCCGCGACGCCATGGCGGAGCACCTGGTGCGCGAGGGCATGGCGGGGTACGCCGAGGAGGTCCTGGACAAGATGGTCGCGCCGTACGCGCCGGAGTCCGTACGGGCCCATGTGCGCCGCATGATGACGGCCACGCACCCCGAGGGCGCTGCGGCGGCCCTGCGCGGGCGGGCCCGACGCCCCGACTACCGCGCCCTGTTGATTACGGTCGACGTGCCGGCCGTGGTGGTCGTGGGCCGGGACGACACCTACACGCCGGTTGCGGACGCGGAGGCGATGCACGCGGCGATCGCCGGATCGGCCCTGGTCGTCGTCGACAACGCGGCCCATATGCCCAACCTCGAACAGCCCGCGCTCTTCAACGAGGCGCTGCGCGGCCTGCTGTCCACGGTGGCGGCGCGAGCAAAGGCTTGAGCAACCGTGCCGGGCGCGGGACCGTCTGTGCGAGAGGATGCGAACCCTGTGACCGGCTAGCAGGAGGCAGGCCGCCTTGGACACCTTGAGCACCGGGACCGTGGCGGAGCGCGCGGTGCCGCAGGTACGCCGCCGGCATCCCTGGCGGGTGGTCTCCTCGCTGACCGGGGCGCTGCTGCTGGCCGGGGTGAGTGCGGTGGTGGGGTGCCGGGCCGCCGACTCGGACGGGATCACCCCGGTGCCGCAGGCGCTCGCCTTCCTGCCGTGGCTGCTGGTGCCCGGCGGCGCGGGGCTCGTGCTCGCGGCGCTCGGGCGGTGGCGCACCGGGATGGTGTGGGGCCTGGCGGTGCTCGCCGTCACCGGCTGGTACACCCAGCCGTACGGTGACGCCACGACACGGCCGAAGGGGTCGATCCTCGCCGAGTTCTCGGTGCTCACCTCCAACACCGAGTTCGGCTGGGCGACGGACGACCTGATCGCGGCGGTGGCGCGCGAGAAGCCCGACATCGTCTTCGTCGAGGAGTGCAGCTTCCGCTGCGCCGACGCGCTCGCCGCCCGCGTCGCGGCCTCGGACTACCCCTACCGTGACGTCGTCCGCGAGGACGGCTCGGCGGGCTCGGCGATCCTCAGCCGCTTCCCGCTCGAACGGACCGAGCCGATCCCCTCGGAGATGGCGATGCCGGGCGCGGTCGCCACGATCGGCGGGCGCGACGTGCGGCTCCAGCTCGCGCACCCCATGCCGCCGCTTCCCGGAGCCGATACGCCGTGGCGTCAAGAGCTGGGCCGGATAAGGGAGTTCGCGAAGTCGGCCAAGGGCGGTCCGGTCGTCCTGGCCGGCGATTTCAACGCCACGCAGGACCATGCCCTGTTCCGTTCGGTACTCGACGAGGGCGCCCTGCACGACAGCGCGCGGCTCGCCGGCCAGGCGGGGGCCTGGTCGTGGCCGGCCGACCGGACGACCCCGCTGCGTGCGCAGATCGACCACGTCCTGGTGAGCGACGACTTCAAGGCGACGTCGGCGCGCTTCCTCACCCTGCGCGGCACCGACCACCGCGCGCTCCTCGTGAAACTCGGGCTGTACGGCGGGTAGCGGCCGGCGGCCCCGATCGTCGCGCGCCATCCAGCCGCAGCCACGCGCCACCCCGGGTCGGTCACGCGACATCCGGCGGCAGGCACGCGTCCTGCGGCGGCAGGCACGCATCGTCCAGCGGCAGGCACGCGCCCTCCAGTGCCAGGCACGCGGCAGGAACGCGACGTCCAGAAATTATCCACAGCCTGTGGACAACATTTACGATTCTGTTGGCCGTCCCGTTTGCGCCAAGTGATCCTTTTGCGGTGTCGTGTGTTCATGGCTGATCAGAAGCGGACGGGGAACGGTGGGCGGGGCGGGTTCCCTGCGCCCCCGGAGTGGCTCATCGGCGGACTGCGGCCCGCCTCCACCCCCATCCCCTGGCCGGCCGTCGCCCGCGCCGCGATCGCCCTGGCCGCGCCGCTCGCCGTGGGCCTCGCGACCGGGCAGAGCGCCTACGGCGCGCTCGCCTCCATGGGCGCGCTCAGCGGCGTCATCGGCGACACCGCCGACGCGTACCGGATGCGGATCTTCAACATCGCGGTGCCGCAGCTGTTCGGCGCGATCGGGGTGACCGTCGGCAGCCAGGTCTTCGGGCACGACTGGCTCGCGGTGGGCGCGCTCACCCTGGTCGCCCTGGTCTCCGGAATGATCTCCTCGATCGGCGCGGTCGCCTCCGTGTCCGGGCTGCTGCTCCTGCTCAACGCCGTCGTCGGCGCGGGCCTGCCCATGCCGGGCCCCTGGTGGAAGGCGCCCCTGCTGCTCAGCATCGGCGGCCTGTTCGTGCTGCTCCTGAGCCTCCTCGCCTGGCCGCTGCGGCGCACCGAGCCCGAACGCGACGCCGTCGCCGGGACCTACCGCGCGGCCGCCGACGCCATCGAGGCCGCCGCGAGCGACACGTACGACACCCGCCGCCAGGCCGTCACCCACTCCCTCGACACCACCTACGACCTCATCCTCGGCCGCCGCGCCCGCGAACACGGCCGCCGGGGCGAACTGGTGCGGCTCTCCGCGCAGCTCAACGTGGTGATCCCGATCGTGGAGGCGGCCCCCGCCGTCCATCTGCGGGGCTGGGGGGTGGACCCCGCGTTCCCCGCCGCCGTACGGGAGTTGGCGGACGCGGTCGCCGAGAGCCGCACCGACCCGGTCGAGCCGGAGCTGCCCGCGCCGACCACGCCCGCCGAGCGCGCCCTGGACGGCGCGGTGCGGCACGCCTTCGCGGTGGTGCACCACCCCGACCCCGACCAGACCAACATCGACGACCGGCTCGGCCGCCCCGCCGCCCTGCGCATCCGGCTGCGCCGCGCGACCCGCAACGTCCTGCTCTCCGGGGCCTCCTGGCGCTACGGCCTGCGTCTGGCGCTGTGCATCGGTCTCGCGCAGGTGCTGGTGTCCGTGGTCCCGGTGGAACGCTCGTACTGGGTCGCCCTGACCATCGTCTTCGTCCTCAAGCCCGATTTCGGGTCGGTCTTCGCCCGCGCCCTGATGCGGGCGGTCGGCACCGCGGGCGGCCTCCTCATCGCGGCGGCCGTCCTGTCCGAGGTGCCGCGCGGCTGGTGGGACGTGCCGGTGCTGATGCTGCTCGCCGCGCTGATCCCGGCGTTCTCGGCGAAGGGGTACGCCTTCCAGACCGCCGCCATCACACCGGTGATCCTGCTCCTGTCGGACATGCTCAACCACCAGGGCTTCGACCTGGTCCTGCCGCGCCTCACCGACAGCCTCATCGGCTGCGCGATCGCGCTGGTGGCGGGGTATCTGCTGTGGCCCGAGAGCTGGCACACCCGGATCGGGGCGCGGCTCGCGGACGCGGTCACCGACACGGCGGAGTACGTGGAGTACGCCTTCGGCTCCGAGGCGGACCGGGCCGAACGCGTCCGGCGCCGGCGCCGGCTGTACCGGGACCTGTCGACGGTACGCAGCGAATTCCAGCGCGCGTTGACGGAGCCGCCCCCGATGGGCGCGCGGGCGGCGGCGTGGTGGCCGCTGGTCGTCGCGGTCGAGCGGGTCGTGGACGCGACGACGGCGGCGCGGGTCCGGGTCAACCACGGCGCGCCGTGGCCTGCGGCCGGCGAGGTGGGGGACATCGCAGGGGAGCTGCGGGAGTTGGCGGAGGGCGTGCGGCGGGGCTCCACGCGGGTGGGGGAGGTGCGTCTCGCCGGGGACGACGAGGGTGTCCTGGCCCCGCTCCGCCAGGAGGTCCAGGCGGCCCGGGCCATCACCACGTCTCCGTCCCGGCGGGTCTCCTAGCCCCCTGGCCCCGCCCGGCACGCGCCCTCGGCCCCCTTGCGCAGTTCCCCGCGCCCCTGAGTGAACTCTCCTTGGCGGGGTGCGATGTCGGGGGCGCAGTCCCGGCAACCCCGCTTTCGGGTGCGGATCGCGGTGGGGCACCCGCGCAGTTCCCCGCACCCCCGACTGCCCGGCGCCGGCCGGCGTGGGCGTTCTCGGTCCCCTCTCGCGCAAGCTCCCGCGCCCCTGACTGCTCGGTGCCGGCCAGGGTGGGCGTGGCTGCCGGGCGGGCAGCCCACGCACACCCGACTTCACCGTCCAACCCCGCCGCTGGGTCGGCGAGAATCAAACGCTCACCAGGGCCTTTGGGGCGCGGGGGCATGGATGTATCCCAGTTCGGGTCCTTGGGCCCGCTGGGTGCGGGAGAGACCGAAGATGTTCGCCGGGTTCCCCTGCGGCGTGCGGAGCAGATTTCGTACGCCGCCCGCGTGGTCGTATCCGTAGATTCCGTTCTGCACGGACTCGGGATTCCGCGTGAAGAACGCCCAGGTCTCCGGGGTGAGGATGTTGAGTGCCGGTCTGATCCCTTTGGAATGCCTACTGCTCAACGCATATTTCGCGCGGAGCCGACGGCAGTAGCCCCCTCAGAACACGGGGAGTTGGCCCGGCGTTGGGGGGAGGTCGTAGCCGTCCAAGGGGCGTTGGGACGCGTCGAGGGGGGCGCGCTGTTTGGAGCCGGCGCAGAGGACCAGCTCGGCGCCCCGGTGCGTGCGCGGATCGTGGCGCACGAACTTGCCCGCCACCACGGCGACGGATCGACCGCAGGACGGGCAAGTGCGGCGCGGGGAGACGGAGAGCTGCGGCATCCCCCCATGCTGCCAGAGGCTTACGCGGCGGGCTTGAACGCAGAGGCGAGCCCGTTGCGCCACAGGCTGTTCACGCGGGACTTCTCCGTGCTGTTCGGGTAGGCGTTGCGGCACGACGTACCCGGCCCGCCGCCCGACATGAGCTCACTGCACGGCCCCGAGTAGTGATCGGGAAGGCCCAGCACGTGCCCGGTCTCGTGCGCGACGACCCGCACCGAGTAGTACTGCTGGTTCTGGGTGTAGTCCAGGAAGATGTAGCCGTTGCCGTGCCCGTCCGTCGAGGCGTACGAGCCGTTCTGCGTGTCGTTGCCCTCGTAGTACTGGAAGTCCGCGCCCGAGCTGCTCTCGGCGAGGCGTACGTTCTGCACCGAGCCGTTCCAGATCTGCGCTGCCTGCGATATCTGCGAGCGGAAGCTCGGCGCGTTGGCGGTGCTGTAGTACACGGTCACCGAGGCAGCCAGCGGGTTGGCGGCGCGCTTCTTGGCGACGGACTTCATGACGGCGTCGTAGAACGCCTGATCGTTGGCGGCGGAGTGCTTGGCGCCCGGGGTGAAGTGCGCGCCGGCGGCGGTGGACGGGGTGGCGGCGGTGGCGGCGGCGGGGATCGCGCCGAACCCGGCGAGGGCGAGGCCCAGGGCAGCGGTCACGGCGAAGGTACGGGGGTGTCTCATGGGGGGTTACCAATCTGTGGGGGATCCGCGTGCGGCTGGGTGGGCCGCACCCGGGTGGGGGTGTGCACTGACCGGTCGACGCGCCCCGCCCCGGCCGGGTGAGCCTCGGCGCGGCGTCGTCCCGGTGATTGTGGAGGCCACAGCGACGGACGGGAATGATGCCGATCTGCGATAACTCCCGCGTATCGATGCGGTTTTGGACACCTGGCGTGCGGAGTTGGCGCCGCCTAACCTCAGCCGCATGGAGCTGGAGGTGAGACATCTGCGGGTGCTGTGCGCCATCGCCGACGCCGGCAGTCTGCACGGCGCGGCCCGGGCGCTCGGCACGAGCCAGCCCGCCCTGACCACCCAGCTGCGGCGCATCGAGCACACGTTGGGCGGGCGCCTCTTCTCGCGGGAGCGGACCGGCTGTGTGCCCACGGTGCTGGGCCGTGGTGTGGTCGGCCGGGCCCGGCCGCTGCTCGCCGCGCTCAACGCCCTGGTCACCGAGACCCGGGCCGCGGCCGCCCGCTCCGCCCGCGGCGAGCGGCTGCGCATCGGCTCCACCGCGAGCCGCGCCATCCCCGGCTGGCTGCGCCGGCTGCGCGAACGCCTGCCCGGCACCGAGACCGAACTCCAGGTGGCGGTTTCGGCCACCGCGCTCCTGCGCCAGGTAGCCGCGGGCGAGCTCGACGTCGCCTTCGTGCACGAGGTGGAAGGGTGCCCGCTGCGCGTACCGCCGGGTCTCGACGTGCGTACGCTCGTGGAGCGCGAGCCCCAGTTCGTGTGCCTGGCCGCCGATCACCCCGCGGCCCGCCGTCCCGTCGTGGACCTGACCGATCTCGCCGCCGACCAGTGGATGGTCGACCCCAGCGTGGACGGCGAGTGGGAGGGGCTGCACCGGGTCCTGCACGCGGCGGGCCTCAACCCCCGTGTCCTGCACGGTGATTACCTGACGGCGGCGGGTCTGGTCGCCACGGGCGAGATCGTCACCCTGTGCCAGCCCACCTCCCGCCCCCGCTCCGACTTCGCCATCCGCCCCCTGCGCGGCGACCCGCTGGGCGTCCGCCTCCTGCTCGCCGTCCGCAGCGGGGCGTACGGGGGCGCGCTAGCCGGGGTTGGCGCGGACCTGGAGTCGGCGTACTGGGAGGCGGCGTCCACCTCGCCGCCCTACCAGGCCTGGCTGGAGAACCGGGGCAACTACAGCCACCCCTCGCGGCCCTGGGTCCACCCCTCGGGTGCGGCCGCCCTCAGATCCGTACGACCCGCCCCCGGTGCAGCGTCCCCGTAACCGTCGGCGGCGGACACCACCTGCCCGTCGCAGGGCGCGTACAGGGTCGTCCCGTATATCGCGTACGTCTGCGCGCAGGCGTCGCCACCCGGGTGGGCTCGGGTGCGGCGCATTCCGTTCGCCGTACGGTGTGTTCCGCGCCCGCGGGTCGCGCACGGCAACCGCACGCTGTCCCGGCGACTACGATGCGGTCGACTCCGGGTTGCCGCACCAGAGCGCCGCGCCTGTCGCACGGGAACGCAGCGCCCGGCGTTCCTGACATACCGCCATATGCCGTGTCGTCAAAGGATGTTCGGCCATGAGCAGCAGCACTAGTGGCAGAGGGCTCCAGCCCAACGTCCTGTCCACCTTCGACACCGTCGTCATGGCGGTGGCGGGCAGCGCCCCCGCCTACTCGCTCGCCGCCACCACCACCGTGCTCGTGGGGTCCGTGGGCCTCGCGAGCCCCGCGGCCCTGCTGTACTGCGCGATACCCATGCTCGGCATCGTGCTCGCCTTCGGGCGGCTCGGCCGGATCGACGTGAACGCGGGCGCCGCCTACTCGTGGGTGGGCCGCACCCTCCACCCCTTCCTCGGCTTCCTCAGCGGCTGGGCGCTCGTGGTCGCCGCCACCCTGTTCATGGTGGCCGGCTCGCTGCCCGCCGGGCAGATGACCCTCGGCCTCTTCGACGCCTCCCTCGCCCACAACACCGTGCTCGCCACCGCCACCGGCGCCGGCTGGTTCCTGCTGATGCTCGGGGTCGTCCTGGGCGGCGCGCGTCTGTCGGCTCGGGCCCAACTTGCCATCTCCGGCGTCGAGTTGACGATCCTTCTCGGGTTCTCGGGGGGCGCGCTCATCCGGGTCGGCGAGGGCGGCGGAGCCGTCCCCTTCGACTGGTCCTGGCTCGGCTTCAGCCACTTCGACGGCGTCTCCGGGTTCGCCGCGGGCGCCCTCATCGCCGCGTTCTACTACTGGGGCTGGGACGTCACCAGCAACCTCAGCGAGGAGACCCGCGACAGCCGCCGCACCGCCGGGCTCGCCGCCCTCGTCGGCGTCGGTGTCGTTTTCGCCCTGTTCGTCGCCTTCACCGTCGCCACCGACGCCCTGCTCACCGGCGACGAGATCACCCACGGCCAGACCGGCGTCCTGGCCCTGCTCGGCGAGCGGATCTGGCCCGGCGCCGGCGGAAGGCTCATGGTGCTCGCCGCGGTCCTCTCCACCATCGCCACCCTGGAGACCACCCTCATCCAGGTCACCCGCTCCCTGTTCGCGATGGGCCGCGACCGTACGATGCCGGGCGCGCTCGGCGCCGTACACCGGAGGTGGAACACGCCGTGGGTCGCGATCGTCGTCGTCGGCGCGGTGGCGCTGCTGCTGTTCGTCGCCTCCAACGCGCTCGGTTCGGTGCAGGACATCATGGCCGACGCGCTCTCCGCGATCGGCCTCCAGACCACCCTGTACTACGGTCTCGCCGGCCTCGCCGCGGTCGTCGCCTACCGCAGGACGCTCACCCGGTCCGTCGGCTCGTTCCTGCTCGGCGGCGTGTGGCCGCTGCTCGGCTCGGTCTTCATGTTCTGCGTCTTCGGGCTCTCGCTGACCCGGCTCAGCACCGCGGCCGTGACCATCGGCATCGGCAGCCTCCTCGCGGGGATCGTCCCGATGCTCCGGTACTGGCGCCGCGGCAGCCCCTATTACCGCCCCGCCCGGCTGGACGCGGCCCGCGCCTTCGAAGCGGGCGCCGGACAGCCCACCTCTCCTACTCGGCCCGCCGGTTACACCCACGCCGGGCACCCCACCGACTTCTGACAGGGGTGACGCGGATGGCAGCACTGCGCCGCCGCTCCGGGCGCAAGACGGTCGTACGCTTCGACGCCGACCTGGGCGATCACGCCCTCACCGTCGCCCGGCACGACATCGCCATCGGCCGCTGGCAGGGCGTACGCGACCTGCTGCGCGCCACCGGCGACGACTGGCCGCTGCGCACCCACCGCATCCGGCTGCTGGCCGGCGCGGCCGCCGGATCGTCCATCGTGGAGGCCTGGCGGGCCGCCGAGCCCGACAGCCCGGACGCCGCGGTGCTGCGCGCGGCGACCGAGGTGACCCGGGTCTTCAACAGTGCCATCGCCGCAGGCCGTGGCGCCGGCACCGACCGCGACGGCGTCGACGTCGCCGTGATGGCCTGCCTCGCCGCCGCCGACGCCCACCCCGCCGACCCCATGCCGTGGGCCTCGCTGCTCACCGTGGTGCGGCTGTACGACGGCGGGGTCGCGCGGCGCGAACTGCGCTCCTGGTGGGAGGAGTTGCGCCGCCGCGACCCGTACCACCTCGAAGGCCACATCCAGATGGTGCGCTACTTCTCGGCACGCTGGCACGGCACCCACGGCTCGATGTACGACTTCGCGCGTGACGCGGCGGGCGCCGCCCCCGCCGGGTCACCGCTGCCGATTCTGGTGCAGATCGCCCGCGTCGAGGAGTACCGGTACGTCGCGGAGGGCGCGAAGGGGCGCCCCGTGCGGGGTTTCGGGCAGCACTGGAACCACGAACTCGCCATTACCGAGCTGCGGCGCACCTACGACCGGTGGCTCGGGGGGCGCCCCCCCGGGCCCGTCCGCACCGCCGAGGCCGCGGAGCTCAACTACCTCGCACACGCGGCCTGTTGCGCGGGGCTCACCCGTGAGGCGATGGCTCTGGTCGGGCTGCTCGGCGAGCGGGTCTCCACGGTGCCCTGGGTCTACACCGGCGATCCCGCCCAGCAGATTCTGCGCTGGCGCGAGCAGGCCCGGGGCTGAGCCCGGCGGACTTGCCCCGGCCCCTTTCCGGGAAACCCCCGGCGGGGTCGCTAACCTTACGTGTCCGCGCTGGCCAGGGATCGGACCCCGGACCGGTCGGCGCAGTGCGGTACGTATCGCACCCAACTCATGCGAAAGGCCTCGCCCATGGGCATTCGGAGCTTGCTGCGCAAGGTGTTCGGACGCGATCGCGCGGAGCGTGCCGACGCGTCGGCGGCTTCCGTACCGCCCCAGACGGAACGCACCCTGGAGTCCTCCGGGACACCGGCCGCCACCCCGGCCACCCCGGCCACCTCGGCCACCTCGGCCACCTCGGCCGACACGCCCTCCGTGCCGGCGCCGGGCCGCGCCGGCGACCTGTCCGCGGCGGAGGCGCTCGTGGCCGCCGCGTTCGACGGCCCGCGCCCGCCCGCCCCGGGCACGGACACCCCGTCGTCGCACACCCCGGGCACGACCGGCCCGTCGTCCTCCGACACCATGTCCTCCGACACCACGGACGCCACCCCCGAGCCCGCCGCCACCCCCGAGGTGCCCCAGCCGCGGGCGGAGGCGAAGGCGAAGCCGGAACCGGAGCCGGAGAACGCGGTCGCGGCGGAGAAGGCTGCCGAGCCGGAGCCGGTCGACCAGCCGGAGCCCGTGGTGGAGCCCGCGCCCGTCGAGGCGAAGGCTGAGCCCGTACCGGCCGAGCCGGTCGGCGAGCCCGAGCCCGCGCCCGAACCCGTGAAGCCCGAGATCGCGGCTGATGAGCCGGCGAAGGTGGAGGCGGAGGCCGAGCCCGTCGCCGAGCCGGAGCCCGAGGTCGCGCCCGACGTCGAGCCCGAGGCCGTCGTCGAGCCCGAGCCCGCGTCCGCGCCGGTCACGGCGGAAGCGGAGCCGGAGACCGAGCCCGTCGTCGAAGCGGAGCCGGAGGCCGTGCCCATTCAGGCCGTGCCCGTTCAGGCCGAGGCCGAGACCGAAGGGCAGACCGAGACCACAGGGCAGACCGAGACCGAGACCGAAGGGCAGACCGGGACCGAAACCGGGGCCAAGGCCGCCAAGCCCGCCGTGGCCGCCGCACGTGTCAAGTCGCGGGCGCCCGGGCTCGCGGGGGCGTACAAGGCCGCCGGGGCCGCGCTCAAGAAGGCGGGGCTCGGTAGGGCGCGGGCCAAGGTGTACCTCGTGCTCGACCGCTCCGGGTCGATGCGGCCGTACTACAAGGACGGCAGCGCGCAGGGCCTCGCCGAGCAGGTGCTGGCGCTCGCGGCACACCTCGACGAGGACGCCACCGTGCACACCGTGTTCTTCTCGACCGACATCGACGGGTCGGTCGACCTCACCCTCGACGCGTACGAGGGCCTCGTTGACGAGACGCACGCCGCGCTCGGCCGGCTCGGCCGCACCAGCTACCACCGGGGTGTCGAGGAGGTCGTCGAGCACGTCGAGAAGGCGGGACACGGCGGGCCGGTGCTCGTCGTGTTCCAGACCGACGGCGCCCCCGACGCGAAGCTGCCCGCGCGCCAGGCGCTCGCCGATGTCGCCGACAAGCCGCTGTACTGGCAGTTCGTGGCGTTCGGCGAGACCGACGCCAAGGCGTTCGACTTCCTGCGCACGGCCGAGGACGACCACGACCACGTCGGGTTCTTCCACGCCGGTCCCGCGCCGCGCGAGCTGAGCGACGCCGAGGTCTACCAGGGGCTGCTCAGCTCGTACCGCCCGTAATGCCCTTACCGCCCGTAATTCCCCTACCGCCCGGCCGTAATTCCCCTACTGCCCATACCGCGTCGCGCGGCCTTCGGCAGGGAGACGGTCACGGTGAGCCCGCCCCCGGCGCCGGGCTCCGCCGTGGCCGTCCCGCCGTGCGCGATGACGATGGAGAGAACGGAGGTGTTGCCGAGGTAGTCGTCGGCGTCCAGGTCGAGGCCCTCCGCGCGGTCCTCCGTCGAGGCGTCCGGCATCCGGACATCCCGGGCGGCTGTCCGCACCCCGGCGGATAGGATTCAGTGCATGCCTTCGCCGACGTACTACGTTTCGACGCCCATCTACTACGTCAACGACGCCCCGCACCTGGGCCACGCCTACACCACCGTCGCCGGTGACGTGCTCACCCGCTGGCACCGCCAGCGCGGCGAGAAGGTCTGGTACCTGACGGGCACGGACGAGCACGGCCAGAAGATCATGCGGACGGCCGAGGCGAACGGCGTCACCCCGCAGGAGTGGTGCGACAAGCTCGTCGGCGAGGCGTGGCAGCCGCTGTGGGAGCACCTGAACATCCAGAACGACGACTTCATCCGGACCACGCAGAAGCGGCACACGGACCGGGTGCAGGAGTTCGTTCAGGACCTGTACGACAAGGGCGAGATCTACAAGGGCGGCTATGAGGGCCCGTACTGCGTGGGCTGCGAGGAGTACAAGCTCCCCGGCGACCTGATCAAGGGCGAGGACGGCGCCGAGCTGTGTGCCATTCACAAGAAGCCGGTGGAGCTCCTCAAGGAGGAGAACTACTTCTTCAAGCTGAGTGAGTACGGTCCGAAGCTCCTGGAGTTCTACGAGGCCAACCCCGGCTTCATCCAGCCCGAGTCGGCCCGCAACGAGGTGCTCAACTTCGTGAAGCAGGGCCTCCAGGACCTGTCGATCTCGCGCTCCACGTTCGACTGGGGCGTGCCGGTGCCGTGGGACACCAAGCACGTCATCTACGTGTGGGTGGACGCGCTGCTCAACTACGCGACGGCGGTCGGCTACGGCGCCGACCAGGCCCGCTTCGAGGAGATCTTCCCGGCCGACGTACACCTGGTCGGCAAGGACATCCTGCGCTTCCACGCGATCATCTGGCCCGCGATGCTGATGGCCAACGGCCTGCCGGTGCCGGGGAAGGTCGCCGCGAACGGCTGGCTGATGGTCGGCGGCGAGAAGATGTCGAAGTCCAACCTGACCGGTATCAAGCCGCAGGACCTGACCTCGCACTTCGGCGTGGATGCCTACCGCTGGTACTTCCTGCGGGCCATCGCCTTCGGCCAGGACGGCTCGTTCTCCTGGGAGGACTTCACCGCCCGCTACACCTCCGAACTCGCGAATGACTACGGCAACTTGGCGTCCCGGGTGGCCGCGATGGTCGGCAAGTACTTCGGCGGCGAGCTGCCCGCGCCGGCCGCCGACGGGGCGGCGGAGCAGGCCGTCAAGGACGGGCTCGCGCACGCGGTCGCCGAGGCCGACCGGCGTATCGGTGACGAACTCGACTTCCAGGGCGGCATCCTGGCCGTCTTCGACTTCGTGAAGCAGGTCAACGGCTACCTCACGGAGCAGGAGCCGTGGAAGGTCGCCAAGGACGAGTCCGCCGAGGGCCGGGCCCGGCTCGCGACGATCCTCTACACCGCGGCCGAGGCGCTGCGCGGGGTCGCGGTGCTGCTCAACCCCGTGATGCCGGAGACGTCGCAGAAGCTGTGGGACTCACTCGGCGCCGAGGTCCCGCTCGGCGCGCTCGCCGGGCAGCGGGTGCAAGACGCGGGCGTCTGGGGCGTGTTGCCGGCCGGCGCGAAGGTCACCAAGGGGGCGGTGCTCTTCCCGCGCCTGGAGGAGAAGCCCGCCTGAGCGGGCGGGCCGGTCTGAGCGGGCGGGCCCCATCTGAACTGGCCAGGGCGGCCGAGAGGGCCGGCCTGCCCGGGCAGGGCCCACCCGCCCGGGCAGGGCCCATCCGCCCGGGTGGGGCCCACCCACCGGACGGGGCCGGGCCGCCCGGATGAAGCCGGTCCGTCCCACCTTCTCTGCCGTTTCCGTTCGTGTCCGACCGGATCGGTAGCCCATTCAACCGTTGTTGATTCGCTGTTGATCGGGCCCGACCAGACTGTGCCGGTCGGTACGCACGGGGAAGGAAAGGACAGGGAATGCCATTGCTCGCGAATCGTGTCACGGTGACCGTTCACGCCTCCGATCCGCTGAGCCGGGCCGGAGTCATCAGTCATCTGCAGCACCAGCCCACCGTCGAAGTCCTGCGCGAGACACGTGAACCGCGCGAGGGCGACGGCCGGACGGCCGATCCCACCGTTGCCGTGATGCTCGTCGACCAGGTCGACGACTCGGCCTCCGCCGAACTGCGCCGCGTCGTGCGCGGCGGCGAGCAGCGCGTGGTGCTCATCGCGCGCGAGCTGCGCGAACCCGATCTCCTGACCGTGGTCGAGTACGGGGTGCGGGCCATCCTCTGGCGCCACCAGGCCACCGAGCAACGGCTGTTGAAGGCCGTGCACAGCGCGGCGCGCGGCGAGGGCGAGCTGCCGCCGGACCTGATCAGCCGGCTGCTCGTCCAGGTCGGACGGCTGCGCCGCTCCGAGACCACCTCCGCTTCGGCCGGTTCCTCGTCGGCGGCGCCCCTCTTCGGCATGGCGCCGCGCGAGGTCGATGTGCTGCGCCTGGTCGCCGAGGGCCTCGACACCCGCCAGATCTCCGAGAAGCTCGCCTACTCCGAACGCACCGTCAAGAACATTCTGCACGCCCTGATGACCCGCCTCCAGCTCACCAACCGTGCGCACGCGGTGGCCTACGCGCTGCGCGAGGGCTACATCTAGCATCCGGTGGCGGTGCTCCACCCGTCCCGCCCGGCGATGCCCACCGATTTGGGAAATTGGCTCCATGATCCACGAAATAGACGAGGCGCTGCGGCGCATCCTGCGCGGCGGGGCGCTGCCCGACGGAACGGGGGATGTCGTCTTCGAGGCGCCCACCCGTGACTGGGCGGCCCGGCGCAACACCCCCACCCTCAACGCCTATCTGTACGACATCCGCGAGGACGTGGCGCGCCGCGAACGCGGCTCGATCGCGGAACGGGACGCCAACGGCGTGGTGCTGCGCAGGCGCCAGCCGCCCCGCTGGTACCGCCTCTCCTATCTCCTCACGGCGTGGACGAGCCGCCCCGAGGACGAACACCGACTGTTGTCGGGGGCGTTGGCGTGCCTGCTGCCGCACGAGATGCTGCCCGGGGAGTACGTACCGCCGGCCCTGGAGTCGTACAACGTGAGCCTTCCGTTGACGGTGGGGGTGCCGCCCGCCGAGTCGCGTTCGCTCGCCGACATCTGGTCGGCGCTCGGCGGCGAGCTGAAGCCGTCGCTCGACGTGGTCATCACGACGCCGTTCCCGGTCACGCCGGTGTACGACGTCGCCCCGCCGGTCACCGAGGGTGTGATCACCGTGCGCGGCCGCGACGGTGTGCCCGACGACGCCAAGCCGCGCATGATGCGGACCAACCGGGACGGGGGCGCCCGATGAAGGACGCCGCCCGCGCGCTGCTGCTCCGTCTCGAACACCTCCGTACCTCCGTCGCGGCGCTGGTGGAGTCGCGGTCCGCCGACGACCCGACGGCACAGGACCCGCTCCGCGGCCTGTACGTCTCGGCGGACACGGCGGCCCGTCTGGCCGCGACGCCACTGCCGCGGACACCGGAGGCGCCGGCCGCCGTGGCCGCCCACATTCCGGTACAGCCAGGCGAGTTGACGCCTCCGGAAGCAGGTGAGCCGCTGCCGCCGTCGGCCGATCGCCTCGCGCTCCTCGCCGGGGACTTCGGCCTGAGCGAGCTCGACGCAGCAGTCCTGCTCGCGGCGCTCGCGCCCGACGTGGACCGGCGTTTCGAGGCGCTGTACGGCTACCTCAACGACGACGTGGGCCGCCGCAGGGCCTCGGTGGCCCTCGCCCTCGAACTCTCCGGGACGGGACCGTACGACCCCGAGGCGCGCGGGCGGTTCCACCCCGGCGCACCGCTGGTCGCCAAGGGCCTGGTGGCCCTGGAGGACGAGGAGCGGCCGCTGCCCGGCCGGGCGCTGCGCGTCCCGGAGCGGGTGGTCGCCCACCTCCTGGGTGACGACACCCTGGACGGTCAACTGGGCCATGCGGGAGTGGAGTTGCTGGCGCCGGGCGGCGCCGCGCCGGAGGACGGGGTCGCGGCGCGCATCGCGCTGGCCGAGCGGCCCGTCGCCGTCCATCTGCGCGAGCGCAGGGCGGGCAGCGGCGCGGACGCGGTGAGCCTCGCGCTGCGCGGCGCGGGCCGGGCGGTGTTGCGTCACCGCCCCGAACACGTCGACCACGGGGCGGCGCGCGCGCTGCTGCGCGAGGCGCGGCTGCGCGGGGCGGGCACGGCGGTGGTCGTGGAGCTGCCGGACGAGCAGCCCGGGCCGCTGGTCAGGGAGCTGGCGGCGCCGGACGTGACGGTGGTGTTCGCCGGAACCCAGCCGTACGACCCCACGTGGGCGCCGGCGGCCGCGCTGCTTGCCCTGGACGACACGGCGCCCGAAACCGACTCGCTGACGGCATGGAGCGAGGAACTCCCCTCATATGAGGGTGACTTGGCGGAGGCGGTGGGGCCCTACCGGCTCGGCGCCGGTCAGGTGCGGCGGGCCGCGCGGGGGGCGCTCGCGCTCGCCGGGTTCGACGGGGTGCCGGTGGGCCTCGGCCATGTACAGCGCAGCGCCCGGCTCCTGTCGGCGCCGCTGCTCGACCGGCACGCGCGCCGGGTACGGCCGGCCGTCGGCTTCGCCGACCTGGTGCTGCCGGATGAGCCGCTCGGGATGCTGCGGGAATTGGCCGGCCGGGCCAGGCACCGTGACCGGGTGCTCGGCGAATGGCGCCTGCGTACGGGCGGCGGGCGCGGGCGGGGCGTGGTCGCGCTGTTCGCGGGCGACTCGGGTACGGGCAAGACGCTCGCGGCGGAGGTCGTCGCGGGGGAGCTGGGCCTGGACATGTATGTGGTCGACCTGTCGTCGGTGGTCGACAAGTACGTCGGCGAGACCGAGAAGAACCTGGAGAAGATCTTCGCCGAGGCGGACCGGACGGACTCGGTGCTGCTCTTCGACGAGGCGGACGCGGTGTTCGGCAAACGGTCGGAGGTGAAGAGTTCGCACGACCGGTACGCGAACCTGGAGAGCGCGTATCTGTTGCAGCGTCTGGAGGCCTTCGACGGAATCGCCGTCCTGACGACCAATTTGCGGGCCAACATCGACGAGGCCTTCACGCGCCGGCTCGACCTGGTGGTGGACTTCCCGTTCCCCGACGTGGAGCTGCGCGCCCAGCTGTGGCGCAGCTGCCTCGCGGGGGTGCCGCAGGAGCCCGGGCTCGGGGCGGAGCTGGACCTCTGCGCGAAGGAGTTCGAGCTGGCGGGCGGGGCGATTCGCTCCGCGGCGGTTACGGCGGGGTATCTCGCGGCGGGGCGGGGTGAGGCGGTGTCCTCGGCGGACGTCCGGGTCGGGGCGCGCCGGGAGTACGTCAAATCCGGCCGCCTCGTGCCGGGCACGGGTACGGCCTGGACCCCCTGACCCCGGCCCCGCTTCCGGGCGGGGCCCGTGCCTCAGCCCGGCCGTTCGGGCGGGGCCCGCGCCCTCAGCTCGGCCGTTCGGGCGGGGCCCGTGCCCCGACCCCGCGTTCGTCTGCGGACCGTGCTCGCGTCTCGCGCAGTTCCCCGCGCCCCTGACTACTCGATGCCGGGCGGCACGCACATCTTCAGCCCGTCATGGGGGTCCCCCCTGGCCCTTGAGGCCTTGGGGGAGTTTGAGGACGAGCGCCCTTCAGGCGCGAACGGGGTCTGGGGCGGAGCCCCAGTAACCCCGCTTTCGGGTGCGGACCGTGCTGGGACACCCGCGCAGTTCCCCGCGCCCCTAGTAGGGGACCCGGAGTCGCAGCCCACCGCCCGCGCCCACCGCGGCGGAGCCGCGCGAAAGGCACAGCCCCGCGCCCCTAGTAGGGCACCCGGAGTCGCAGCCCACCGCCCGCGCCCACCGCGGCGGAGCCGCGCGAAAGGCGCGGCCCCGCGACCCGTAGGGCACCCGGCACGGGACGGGGCTAGTTGACTATGCGCCAGCGCTGCTGGTCGGCCGGGAGGGCTCCGCAGGGGCGGACCTCCGCGACCTGCATCACCTTGTCGTTGGGGGACAGGTCGGACAGACACCAGCCCCCGTCCTTCGTGATCAGCCGGACGAACCCGTCCGCCCCCTCGATCGGCTCGATCGCCCACTTCTGGTTGGACGTCATTTGGCCGTTCGTCAGGCTCGCCTTCCCTCCGGACGCCCCCCACATCTGCACCTGGTTGCCCTCCCGCGTGTTGTCGGCGACAGCCCACGGCTCGGTCGACGACGTGAAGGCGAACTCATGCTTCGGCAGCGGGCGCACGTACCAGTACTGGTCCCACGTGGGGTTGTTGTCGATCTCGGCCCAGGAGTAGACGTACCGGCCTTCGGGCTTCTGGTCCGTGGCCGTGGTCAGGTACTTGCCCAGGCCCGACTGGATGCGTACCAGCTTGTTCGGGTCGTACTGGGGCTCCTTCGGCCCGCCACCGCCACCGCCACCGCCGCCACCCGAACCGCCCCCGCCGGGCTGCGGCTTGGGCGGCTGTTGCTGCTGGGGAGCCTGCGCCGAGGGAGCCGAGGACGGCGGGTCGGGCGCCTTCGACGGGGTGGCCGGGGCCGACGGCAGCGGCGCCTTGGAGCCCTGCGGGAGGGGTTCCTCCCGGGCGGCCGCCTGCTCGGAGGCCTGGCTCTTGACGCCGATGTCGTGCTGGAACCAGAACACCGCGAACGCCACGGCGAGCGCCAGCAGGAGCGAGCCGACCGCGAGGAACCAGCCGGGGAAGACCGACGGCTGGACGAAGGTGCCGCGCAGCTCGTTCGGCGTGGGCTCGCCGGAGCGCAGTACCGAGACGGTGAAGGGGTGCTGGCGCACACCGCCGAACCAGCTCACATTGGTCGCGGTCAGCTGGACCTCGGCGAAGCCCGCCCGGCCCGGGTCGACCTGGACCGCGGTGGGCAGGGCCTCCACGGTCATGGCGTCGCCGTTGTCGCGGGTGGAGAAGGACGCGGTCAGCGGCTGGTTGCCGAGGTTGTCGACGGCCACCCGGCCACGGGCCCGGCGCCGGCCGCGGACGGTGCGCGGCACCAGCTCCGTACGGAGCTCGGCGTACGGGCCGACGGTGAGCCGGCCCTCGACGACGTCGGCGTCCCCGGGGTGCTCGCGCGGCTCCACGCGGATACCGAACGGATTCGGGCCCGCGATGGCGTCCGGGGTGCGCGGCGGCGCGAAGGTGATGTCGGCGGTTCCCTCCGCCCCGGGGTAGAGCCGCAGCACGGCCGGTTCGATGCTCGCCCAGCCTGCGGGGTCACCGACCGGAGACAGCCGGTACTCCTCGACGGTGTCCCCGGTGTTGCGCACCCGCAGTCGTACGACGGCGCTGTCACCGGGGGCGACGGTGGTGGCGGGGGGCTCCAGGGCAGTCCACATACTCACCCCATGAGTCAAGTGGGCCGGGGGATGAAGTACAGGGACGGAAGGGGCAGTTCCGGGGGCAGGACTGGCTGCCCGAGCGGCCATGGCCGCCCGTCGGGCGCCCCGGGGGCCGGGGCCGTCCGACCGAGTGGACCCGGGCGGCTGCGGGGGAACAACCGCACGGGAGTCGATGCGTGCGGCCAGCCTCGCAGGCCGCGATCAGCAGGCCCTAACGCCCGCTAACGCCCGCGCTAACGCCCCGTCTTGCCGGGATCCTTGACCGCGCCGCCGACCAGCCAGTTGAGGGTCTTGGAGTCGGCGACACCGGTCGGCGAGAGACCCACGTTCTGCTGGTACTGCCTGATCGCCGACGTGAGACCCGCGTCCGCCTTCATCGGCACGCCCTTGCCGGGGTCCTTGAAGTAGGCGATGCCCTGGTTGGCGTAGCCGCGGTCGCGGTCGAGGTCGACGTCGGAGATCGACGACTGGTTGGCCCACCACAGGGACGCCGCGAGCATCCTGACCTTGAAGCTGTTCGCGCCGCTCTTCACGTCCTCCGGGCGCAGCCCCTGGGCCCACATCGAGGTGAGGGTGGCCCGGCCGAGCGTGCCGTACTTCTTGTCGGTGGCCGTCAGCTGGCGGCTCGACTTCTGGTCGGCCATGACGTGCCGCTGGTAGCAGGCGAGCGAGGTCTGGGTGGCCTTGTCGATGACCGCCGCGGTCCAGCCGTCCTTCAGGGCGCACTCGTTGCCGAGGGTGGCCAGACGGTACTGCGCGTAGGTGACGATGGCGTCCGGCTTGTACCCCATGTCCCAGACGGGCCCGGTCGGGGCGTCGGCGGCCGCCTTGGGAGCCGTCTTCGGCGCGGGCGGCGGGACGGGCGGGCCGCCGCCGACCTGCGAGGCGTCACCGCCTGCGCCACCGTCGCCGCCGCCCGAGCCGTCACCGGCCGGCGCCGACGCGCCCGGCGGTGCGACGGGCGGCGCGGACGCCGGCGCAGGCGGCAGCGGGGCCTCGGCGCCCTGCGGCACGGGCTGGGCGCCGGAGCCGGTCTGCATCTCGCCGGCCGCGGTGGTGACCTTCGGCTGAAAGCTCAGCCACAGCATCACGCACGCCACCGAGGCCGCGACCGCCGCGCTGCCGACGACGAGCAGCCAGCGCGGCACCACCGGGCGCTGCTCGTAGGTGCCGACGAGGTCGAGCGCCGTGTCGTCGCCGGAGCGGCGCACCGCCACCGTCAGACGGTGGTGTTCGGTGCCGCCCGTCCAGCGCACCCGCTGCGGCCGGATCCGCAGTTTCGCGAACGCGGCCCGCCCGGGCGCCACTTGAACCGCGTTGGGTGCCATCTCGTAGGTGAGCCGGTTGGTCTCGTCGCGCAGGGTCAGGGACGCCGTGAGCGTGGTGTTGCCGACGTTGTCGACGGCGACCGAAGCCCGCGCGCCGAACCGGCCCACCAGCGTCGCCGGCAGCAGCTCGGCGCGGACCTCGGTGAACGGCGCGACCGTGACCTGGCCTTCGAGGACGTCCCGTACGCCGGGGTGTTCGCGGGGCTCCACGCGGATGCCGTACGCGGCCGGCCCCGCCAGGGCGTCGGGGGAACGCGGCGGCGCGAACGAAATCTCCGCGGTGCCTTCGCTTCCGGGGTACAGGCGCAGGGTGTCCGGCTCCACCCGGGCCCAGCCCGCGGGGGCGCCGACGACCGAGAGGCGGTACTCCTCGACGGTGTCCCCGGTGTTGCGCACGCGCAGCCGTGCGGTGGCCCGCCCACCGGGATCGACGGCGACGGCGGCCGGGTCCAGAGACGTCCACATGGTCATGGGGGAAGGCTAGGCGGCGCGCCCGGAGCTCCCCTGCCCGAAAGGCTCTGTCAGAGGGCAGCCCTCGCTGCACTCGTGGCCCCGCCCACCGCGCCTCCCCGCGGGCCCGACGGCTGCCCCGGCACCGACGGCACGGTCCGCAGCAGCGACGTCAGCTCGTCGGCCTCCGCCGCCCCGCGCGCGCTGAGCAGCCGGTGCGCGGTGCGCAGCGAGGCCAGCGCGGAGAGCGCCGGTGTCTCGCCGAGGGCGAGCAGCGCACGGCCGCGGGCCGCGAGCGCCAGGCCCCGGCAGAACGGGTCGCCGAGGTCGCCCTCGATGGACAGCGCCTGCGTGGCACAGGCCGCGGCCTCGCCGGGCCGCTCCCTGGCCAGCGCGCAGTGCGCGAGCCGTGCCCACGCCATCGCCTCCCACCGCAGATCGCCGACCCACTGGTGGTGCTGGCGCGACTCCCGCAGATGAGCCGCGGCCCGCACCGGCCGGCCTCCCGCGAGCAACGCGCAGCCGATCTGGTACAGCACATGTCCGAGCGTACCCCGGTCGCCCAACTCCCTTGCCGAGCGCAGCACTTCGTTGGCTGCGGACTCGGCGCGTTCCGTGTGGCCGAGGAGCATGTGGGCGCGGACGACATGCGCGAGTACGCGCACCGCCTCGCCCTTGCTGCCCAGCTCCACGAAGCGCGCGTACGCCTGCTCGAACAGGGGCAGCGCGTCGGCGGGGCGCCCCATCGCCGCGAGGATCATGGCCAGTTCGTGCGCCGCCTCCGCCTCGGTCAGCGGATCGCAGGCGAGCGCCGCGCACCGCAGGGCCTCCCGCAGGGTGCGTTCGGTACGGCGGTAGGTGTCGCCGTTCTGCTGCGGTACGGCGGCGATCAGGCGCAGCGCACGGCCCGCCGAGCGGGAGTCGCCGTGGCGGTGCGCCACGGACAGGGCGAGGCGGGCCGGGCCGTGGAGTTCGCTGCGCCTCGCCGTGCCGAGCACGAGGTGGGCCCAGCCCGTGAGGAGGTCGACGGCGGGGCGCAGCGCGTCCGCGCCCAGCTCCCCCCAGGGGCCCTTGCCGAGGGCCTGCTCGGCGGTGTCCCGGATCAGCTGGTGCGACTCCTGGAGCCAGGCCCGCGCGGCCTCGGCGTCGGCCGGGCGGTATCCGGGCACGTCCGGGGCGTACAGCAGGTCGGGGACGCGGCTGAGCGGGCGCAGACAGCGCACGGTGTTGCGGACGGTCGCCAGGACGTGGTCGAGGAGCCTGCGCAGGGCGGCCGGGCGCTCGGCGGCGTCGGGCGAGGCGTCGAGCACACGCCGGGCGAAGATCCGCACCAGGTCGTGGAAGCGGTAGCGGTCCACCCCGCACGCTTCCAGGAGACCGGCGTCTACCAGCGCTTCGAGGGCCTCTTCCGCCGCGTACTCGTCGACGTCGAGCAGGGCGGCGGCGGTGGCCCGACCGAAGACCGGCACGGCCGCGGCGGCCGTCAGCCGGAAGGCGCGCGCGGCGGGAGCGGCGAGCCCTTCGTAGCTGAGCCGGAACGCGGCGTCGACGCCGAGCCCGTCGGCCTCCAGCTCGTCCAGGCGGTGGCGTTCGTCGCGCAGCCGGGCCGTCAGGTCGGCTACCGCCCAGTCGGAGCGCGCGGTGAGCCGGGACGCCGCGATACGCACGGCGAGCGGCAACCGGCCGCAGGTGGCGACGAGTTGACGGGCCGCCTCGGGTTCGGCGCGTACCCGCTCGGCGCCCACGATCGTTTCGAGCATGGTCAGCGCGTCCTGCTCGCTCATCGCCTCCACGTCGACGACCCGGGCCCCGGGAAGGCCCACGATGCGGGTACGGCTGGTGACGAGGACGGCGCTGCCGGGGGTGCCGGGCAGCAGGGGCTGCAGCTGCGCGGTGGAGTGCGCGTCATCCAGCAGCACGAGGACGCGCCGCCCGGAGAGCAGCGAGCGGTACAGGGCGCCGCGCTGGCCGACGTCGTCGGGCACGGCCTCCTCGGCGACGCCGAGCGAGTGGAGCAGGTGGGCGAGGACGTCCGCGCTGTCGGCGGGCTCGGCGTCGCTGCCGCGCAGGTCGACGTAGAGCTGCCCGTCGGGGAAGGCCCGGCGCATGCGGTGGCCCGCGCGCACGGCGAGGGCACTCTTGCCGACGCCGCCGAGTCCGGTGAGGACTCCCACCCCGGTGAACCGCCCGTCGGAGGCCTCCTGAAGCAGGTCGGACACCTCGCCGAGGAACCCCACACGCCCGGTGAAGTCAGCGATTGCGGGCGGGAGTTGGGAGGGACGCGGGTGGCCGGGGCGAGGTACGTCGGCCGGGTTGGGCGCGCCGGCCGGGCTGGGCGCGCCTGGCCGGGGCGCGGCCGTGCGGCGGAACTCCCAGACGGGGAAGGCCTCTTGGGGCGCGCCCGAGGGGCGGGTCACGCCGAACGGCCGGGGTGCGCCCGAGGGGCGGGCCCCGCCCACCGGGCGGGACGCGGTGGCGTCCGGTCGGCGGTCCTCGCCGGACCGGCGGGGTGCGTCCGCACGACGCGGTGCGGTCGGGCCGATGTGCTCGCGGGCGATGCCCGGTCCGTTCGGCGGGGCGGGGGTGCGGGCCGCACCGGGCGGCGTCGGTCCCTGCACGGGGCGGGGTTCACGTCGCGTGGCCTGCGACTCGGCGGAGGTGGGGCTCTGCCCTCCCGGTCGGCGGGGCTCGTGGGTGGGGCGGGGCTGCTGCGCGGGCCGGGGATCGCGTGCGGGGCGGGTCAGGAGGCGGGTGTGCAGGGCGGTCAGCTCGGGGCCCGGCGGCACGCCGAGTTCGGCGTCCAGGGTGCGCCGGGTCGCCTCGTACACGGCGAACGCGTCGGCCTGCCGGCCGGCCCGGTGCAGCGCCAGCATCAGCAGGGCCTGGGTGCGTTCACGCAGCGGGTGTTCGGCGGCGAACGCGCGGAGCGAGGCGATCGTCGCCGCGTGGCGGTCGAGGGCGAGGGCGCCGTGGAAGTGGTCCTCGCGGGCGGAGAGCCACAGCTCGGTGAGGCGGTCGCGTTCGCGCTCCGCGTGCGGGCCGGGCAGACCCGCGAGCGGGCTGCCGCCCCACAGGGCGAGTGCGCCGGTCAGCTCGCGCTGGGCGGCCTCGGTGTCCCCCGCGCCGCGCAGCCGGGCCGCCTCCGCGAGCCGCGCTTCGAAGACAACGGTGTCAAGAGCCGTGGCAGGGACCCGCAGCGCGTAACCGTCGTCCGCCGACACCAGGAGCCTGGCCGGGGTACGCGAGGGACGGCCCGGCTCCAGGAGGGTGCGCAGACGCGAGACGTAGGTGCGCAGGGTGCCGACGCCGCGCGGGGGCAGCCGCTCCCCCCAGATCGCGTCGAGCAGCTCGGGCATGGAGACCGGCCGGCCCTCGCGCAGCAGCAGAACGGCGAGCAGGGCCCGCTGTTGAGGTGGCCCCAGCGGCAGGGTCCGGCCGTCGAGGTCGCCCTCGACGGGTCCGAGCATGCGGAACCGCAACCCACCGGCGATGCCGCCGGCGCCGTTGGCACCGTCCACGCCGCCGGTTATGCCGCCCTCGCTCGTTCCGCCGGATACCGCCACGCCGTCGCCCTCTCAGTCGCCCGGCCGAATCGTCCCCCGACGTCTGCCCTTTCGGCCCCCGGATCCTGTTCGTCCGGTCACCGGAACGCTACGCCAGGACCGCCCGCAGGCCCGCATCAGCACATGTATCGCACAAGGAGTTGGCTTGAACTGTCCCTGTATCCCCGGGGTAACCGGTCGAAAGGGCACCCCCCCTGCCCCCAAGACGGGCCTCGCGTCTCCTGCGTTCCCTCGGCGGGGCACCAAGAATCGCGAGACGGTCGCCGGCGGAAGCGCCGTCGCGCGGGACCCGGCGAAACCGCCGCTCCGCCCGCGGGGCGATTTCATGCCACTGCCGCTCCGGCGGGCGCCACCCCCTGGCCAGTCCGCCCATCCGGGAGCACGCTGCTGTGAGAACGGACAGCGAGCGCACGCTCACCGTCCCCGACAGCGCGGGGAGTCGGCAGAGGAGCCCAGGGGGTACATGCATGAGCGGCAGCAGGGCGGACGACCAGGCGGCCGAGGACGCCAGGCGAAGGGAAGAGCTGTTGGAGAAGGTCCGCGAGGCGAACCGGGTGAGCACGGGACGCCCGGCGTCGCCCGAGGAGACCGGGCCGGCGACGGACGCGGCGGCCGAGAGCTGAGTTCGCACCGCGGCCTGCGGCCGCGGCGGCCGAGAGCTGACCCGTGCCGCGGTCCGTGGCAGCGGCCGTGAGCGCCGGGCGCGGAACCCCTTCCCGTACCCCATCCGGCCGGGAGAACGCCCGCCGATGACCGGAAGGGCACCTCGCGCTGCCCTCGCCCACGCACCTTCTCCCCTCCCCGCGGGGGCCGTGCCGCGCGAGGCTGGAACGGTAATGGGCCGGTAGCAGCGTTTTCGGGGGCGGGACAGACAACCGTGTGCAGCTCTGATGCGGGATGAGTGGTCCTCCCCGCACACAGCACAGCCCGTCCGCCTTCGGGCGCCAGCCGACACCTTTGTCATCCAGGTAATCCAGCAACAAGGAGCAGCTTCCCGTGCCCAACTACCTGTCCCCCGGCGTCTACGTCGAGGAAGTCGCCAGCGGATCCCGCCCCATCGAAGGGGTCGGCACGTCGGTGGCCGCCTTCGTCGGGCTCGCGCCCGTCGGACCGCTCAACGAGCCGACGCTGGTGACCAACTGGTCGCAGTACGTCGCCGAGTTCGGTGAGTTCACGGACGGGTACTACCTGGCGCACTCCGTCTACGGCTTCTTCAACAACGGTGGCACCGCCGCCTACGTCGTACGCGTCGGCGGCTCCGAGGACGGACCGGGCAAGGCCACGGCGCAGACCTCCGCCCCCGCCCCGCAGGCGATCACCGCCGGCGAGGCCGTCGCGCTCGGCACGTTCAAGGTGTCCGCGATCGCGGCCGGCACCGGCGGCGGCCCGCTCACCGTCGAGGTGCAGGACGCCGAGGGCGAGGGCAACGGCGACCGCTTCAAGCTGGTCGTCAAGGACGGCGAGTCCGTCGTTGAGAACTTCGACGTCAGCGCGAAGAAGTCGGCGCGCAACTTCGTCGTCACGCAGGTCAAGCAGCGCTCCAAGACGATCTCCGTCGAGGAGGCCGTGGCCGGCGGCCAGCTGGCGAAGCCGGACGCGCAGGCCGTCACGCTGGCCCCGCCGGTCGCCGCCCCCGCGCCGTCCGCGCCCACCGGCGGCACGGTCGCCCGCCTGGAGTCCGGCCAGTTCATCGGCGACTCCGCGGACCGTACCGGCTTCGGTGGCCTGGAGGCCTTCGACGAGATCAACATGGTCGCGGTCCCCGACCTGATGGCCGCCTACCAGCAGGGTCTGATCGACCTGGAGCAGGTCAAGGCCGTCCAGCTCGGTCTGGTCGCGCACTGCGAGCTGATGGGCGACCGCATGGCCGTCCTCGACCCGCCGCCCGGGCTCAACGCCCGTGACATCCGCAAGTGGCGGATGGAGGGCGCCGGTTACGACTCGCGTTACGCCGCCCTGTACTACCCCTGGATCAAGTCGTTCGACCCGTCCACGGGCCAGACCAAGCTGGTCCCGCCGTCGGGTCACATGGCCGGCATCTGGGCCCGCAACGACTCCGAGCGCGGCGTCCACAAGGCCCCGGCCAACGAGATCGTGCGCGGCGCCGTCGACCTGGAGCTCCAGATCACCCGCGGTGAGCAGGACCTCCTCAACCCGGTCGGCGTCAACTGCATCCGCGCCTTCCCGGGCCGCGGCATCCGCGTCTGGGGCGCCCGTACCCTCGCCTCCGACCCGGCGTGGCGCTACCTGAACGTGCGGCGCTACTTCAACTACCTGGAGGAGTCGATCCTGATCGGCACCCAGTGGGTGGTGTTCGAGCCGAACGACCAGGCGCTGTGGGCCCGCATCCGCCGCAACATCTCCGCGTTCCTCGTCAACGAGTGGCGCAGCGGCGCCCTGTTCGGCCAGCGCGCCGAGGACGCCTTCTACGTGAAGTGCGACGAGGAGACCAACCCGCCGGAGTCGGTCGACCTCGGCCGTGTGGTCTGCGAGATCGGCATCGCGCCCGTGAAGCCCGCCGAGTTCGTCGTGTTCCGGCTCGCCCAGTTCTCGGGCGGCGGCGGCGAGCTGGAGGAGTAGGACCTCACCAACTCGCCCACCCCCAGCCGATTTCGCACGAACAGGAGTAACCCAGCATGTCGCTTCAGCCCGGTGATGCGCTCACCACCCACAATTTCGGCCTGCAGATCGACGGCATCATGGTCGAGTACCTGCAGGAAGTCAGCAGCCTCTCGATGGAGCAGGACGTCATCGAGTACCAGCAGGTCTCGTCCGACGGCAAGCCGATCATCAAGAAGCTGCCCGGCGTCAAGAAGGCCGGCGAGTGCACCGTGACCCGGGGCGCCACGCAGTCCGCCACGTTCTCCGAGTGGATCAAGGAGTCCATCGACGGGAACATGGGCTCGGCCCGCAAGAACGCCTCGATCATCATGATGGACTACCAGGACAACCCGGTGAAGCGCTACCACCTGCGCAACGCCTGGTGCAACAAGGTCGAGATCAGCGCGGTCAAGGCCGGCGACGCCGCCGCCATGACCGAGCAGGTCTCCATCACCTTCGAAGAGCTGGTCATCGAGTAATGCGCCGCGAAGGTCCTGGAATCCCCGGCGGGGCGCTCCCCGGAGCCGAGGCCCCGTCCGCCCCCGGTACGGGTGCGGGTGTGGCGACCGGCGTACGGGAAACCCTGCGCACCGAGTTCGAGTTCGAGCTGCCGCGCGGGTACGTCGACGAGTCGGGCACCGTGCACCGGCGCGGCGCGATGCGGCTCGCCACGGCCCGCGACGAGCTGCTGCCGCTGCGGGACGTACGGGTCCGCGAGAACCCGGCGTATCTGTCGGTGGTGCTGCTCGGCCGGGTCATCACCCGGCTCGGCACCCTCGGTGCGGTCCACGACGGCACGGTGGAGAACATGTTCGCCTCCGACCTGGCCTTCCTCCAGGACTTCTACCGGCAGATCAACGCGGAGGGCCACACCCGCGCGGCCGTCGCCTGCCCGCACTGCGAGCAGTCCTTCGAGGTCGAGCTGGCCGGGAGCCGCCTGGGGGAATCGTGACGTACGCGGCCGACCGGATCGAGGAGGAGACCGCGTACCTGGCCTACCACTTCCACTGGGACATGGACTCCATCCTCGATCTGGAGCATGCGGACCGGCGGGCGTACGTACGGCGGGTGGCGGCACTGGTGGAACAAGGCGAAGGGGAGCGGTGACGGGGGATGGCCCTGTTCAAGCGCCGGCGTAACCGGCCGGCCGAGGCCGCCGGGGCGGACGCGGCGGCGTCGGCCGCCGTGTCGGAGCTTTCGGCGTCCGCGTCGCCGTCACCCGTCCAGGGTGACGGCGGCTGGGCCGCCGCGCCCACGATCCAGCGTGCCCTGGCCGCCCCCCGCCTCACGGCGGAGGCCGGCTTCGGCTCGACCCTCGCCGCGCACCAGGACCTCTCGGTCGTCCGTCCCCTCACCCACGCCGTGTCGCCGACGGCGCCGCACGGCGTCCTCCACAACGCCGTGACCCCGGTCGCGGGCCGCCCCTCCGACCTGCCCCTGCCCCTGCTTCGACTGCCGGTCGCGGGCCGCACGCCCGAGCCGCCGTCCGACGCGGACGCGGGTACGGGTACGGAAGCGGGCGCGGGTCCGGCATGGCCGTCCGGCGCGGCGGCTCGGGCTACCGCACCGAGTCCGGCCTCCGCGCCGGGTCCGGTGCAGCGGTCCGTGGCACCGGGTCCGGCCTCCGCGCCGGGTGCGGTGCAGCGGTCCGTGGCACCGGGTCCGGCCTCCGCGCCGAATGCGGTGCAGCGGTCCGTGACACCCTCGAACCCGTCGTCGGGCGGATTCGGTACGCCGTCGGCTCCGGCAACCCCGTCTGCCGAGCATGGTTCAACTCCCGCTGTCCAGCGCGCAGTTGATCCGTCCGGCCCGTCCGCCGGGCGAGCTTCCGGCCCGGCCGCGTCCGGTACGGCACCGGCGGCCGTACAGCGGTCCGCCACACCCCAGCCCGGCCCGGCGACCACCCCCGCCGGACCCGCTTTTGGCCCGGCCACGCCCAGCACCGCCCCGGCCGTGCAGCGCGCCACCCCGCCTCAGTCCGGCCCGGCGGCCACTCCCGCCGGATCCAGCCCGGCGAACCCGGCCACGCCCACCGCCAACCCCGCCGTCCAGCGCGCCGCCACGTCCCAGCCCGGCACGGGCAACACCCGCACCGGGTCCACCCCCCTGAACCCGGCCACCCCCAGCGCCAACCCCGCCGTCCAGCGCGCCGCCCCGCCCCAGCCCGGCACGGCCAACGGACCCGGGCCCTCTTCCGGCCCGGCCGCGCCCAGCGCCAACTCCGCCGTCCAGCGGTCCGCCACACGCCGGCCCGGCCCGGCGTCCACCCCCGACGGACCCGGTACGCCTCCCGCCGCTCGGCGCGCGGCCGTGACCGGCCCCATGGACAACCCCGGTACGCCGCCGGGCTCCACCCCTGCCGTGCAGCGGGCCACCAACCCGGCAGCCGCGCCAGGCCCCAACGCGCCGGAGCCCGCCGCCCCGCCCGTGCAGCGCGCGACCACCAGTCGCCCCGGCTCGACCACCCAGTCCTCCACGCCGGCCACGCCCCCGGCCCCCGGGTCGACGCGGCCGGCCACCGGCCCCGCGAGCGGCCCCGGGTCGGCCCCCGCGTCGAACGCCACCTCGGGCACCACGCCCGCCGTGCAGCGCGCCGCCACACCGCCGAACATCCCGAGTCCTTCGACGGGAACGCCGAACCCGGCCGCACCCAACTCCGGTACACATACGCCGAGTCCGAGCACCCCGAGTTCGAGCACCCCGAGTTCGAGCACCCCGAGTCCGAGCACCCCGAGTCCGCGCACCCCGAACCGCCCCGGTCCGAGCGCGCCCGGCGCGACCCCGGGCTCGGCGACTCACGGTGACTCCGGCGCCACCCCCGCCGTGCAGCGTGCGGCCACCCCTGCGACCCGGCCGACGGACCGTCCCGCCACGCACCCGGGGCCCGGTGCACCGACGTCTTCTTCCTCAACTGACGGCATACAGCGTGCCATTGGGCGCCCGATCGACCCGGTGAGCAACCCCGGTACGCAGCCGGGCGCCACCGCGCCGACCGCGCCCGACGCCCCTGCCGTCCGACCCGTGCGCGCGGCGGCCCCCCGAACCGGCCCGGCGGACAGCTCTTCCGCACAGCCCCCGGTGCAGCGGTCCG
The DNA here is from genome assembly GCF_040651795.1 of Streptomyces sp. NPDC048361. NCBI lineage: Bacteria > Bacillati > Actinomycetota > Actinomycetes > Kitasatosporales > Streptomycetaceae > Streptomyces > Streptomyces sp. NPDC048361. Next base: position 75,349 of record NZ_JBEZKW010000023.1, on the reverse strand, counting down.
CCACCCCCGCTCCCGGCCCGGCGGACAGCTCGTCCGCACAGCCCCCGGTGCAGCGGTCCGCCACCCCCGCTCCCGGCCCGGTGAGCAACACCGCCGCGCCCGCTCCCCAGACCCCGCCCGTACGCGGCCGGACCGGCGAGCCGCGCCGCACCAACCCGATCGGCGCCCCCATCCAGCGGGCGTCCGCACCCGGCACGACCCGCGACCCGGGCGGGCAGCGGGCCGCCACGCCCCCGCCCGCCCAGAGCGCACCCGGCACCGCGCCCGCGTCCGGCCCGGCGAACACCCCAGCGACCCCGGCCGTGCAGCGCGCCGCCACGCCACCCCCGCCTGCCCAAGCCCACGAATCCCGCACGACACCCTCGTCGGCACCCCGGCAGGAGGCGGGCCGCGCTCCGTCCGCGCCCGCGGCACCGCCCTCGGCTCCCTCAACTCGCCCTGCCCATCGCACTGTTGCGCCGGGTACCGGAACTCCGTCGAGCAGCCCGGCGCGCACCCCTTCGGGCGACACCACGCAGAGCGCACCCGGCGCCACGCCCGGCGCCGCCAGGCCGGTTCCGCACGTGCAGCGCGCCGCGGCGGCCCCGCCGAGCCTCCCGCGTACGGCTCCACCGTCCGCGCCTGGTTCCGAGGGCGGTTCCGCGCTGCCCGATCGCGGCACCCTCGGCGAGAGCGGCTCCGGCCTCCCGGTGCGCGCCCCGATCGGCGCGACTCCGTCCGCACCGACAGGCCCCGCAGTGCAGCGAGCGGCGACGGGGGAGGCAGCGCCCATAGCCGTCTCGGCGCCCACACCCGTCTCGGCGTCGACTCCCGCCCGGCCGAGCCCCGTTCAGCGCGCCGCCGCACCCCGCTCCCTCACCTCCGCGCCCCGCCCGGTGCGGCCCTCCTACCAGCTCGACCCCGTCGGCGTGGTCCGGCCCGCCCCGGTCGAGGCACCCGCCCCGGTCGTCCCGGTGGACACCCCGGCCCCTGCGCCCGCCCCGGCGTCCGCACCCCCCGTACAGCGCAAGCCCATCGTGCGACGGGTCAGCCGGGTGCAGAGTGCCGCTCCGGACGCGCCCCGGCGCAGGCCGCTGATCGGCGCGCCCATCACGGGCCCGGCACCCAGCCCGGCCCCAACCCCTGCGCCCACCCCGGCACCAGCGGCCACCCCGGCCCCGGCGGCACCAGCACCACCCGCGCCCGCACCCGCACCCACACCCACACCCACACCCGCCATCCAGCGGGCCGCCGCGCCCCCCACCCCGCTGCGCAAGGTGCGGCTCCCCGGGCCCGCCCCGCTTCAGCGCATGGAGATCGCCGGTCCGCCGCTCGCCTCCGCCCGGCCGCTCACCACCCGGCACCAGGACGCCCCGAGCCCGGTGGCCGCCGTACCCACGCCCGCGCCGCTCAAGCGGGCGGCGCCGCCCGCCACCGGCGACAGCCGGCCCGTGGTGCCGCTGCGCGGGCCCGCGCAGCCCGGCGGGATGGTGCAGCGTTCGGTGCAGCGGGCTCCCGCGCAGGACAGGCCGGCCGTCGTCCCCGTACGCCGGGCGAGCCCTCTGCCCGCCCCGGCCCCGGCTCCCCCGCCCGCGCCGGCGTTCCCAGCCCCCGTACAGCGGCAGGCGGATGCGCCGGCCGTGCGCACAGCCACCCAGACCAGCGCCTCGGCCACCGCGGCCGAGCCGACCGCAGAGCCCCAACCGCCCGCCGATCTGGACGCGTTGGCGCGCAAGCTCGTCGCACCGCTGTCGCGGCTGCTCCGCGCCGAGCTGCGCGGCGACCGCGAACGGATCGGGCGCGTGCGCGACCGCTGACCCCGTACGACCCGCCCGTAACCACTCCCACCGACGGAAGACCACCCCATGCCCACCACCCTTGACCCCGGCTCCACCGTCTTCTTCAAGCTGACCATCGACGGCCAGAACCTCGGCCTGTTCAACGGCTGCGACGGTCTCGCCTCCGAGGTCGAGGTGGAGCAGCGCCAGGAGGGCGGCAACAACGGGTTCGTGTGGCAGCTGCCCACCCGGGTCACGTTCTCCACGATCCGGCTGACCCGGCCGCTGACCGCCGACACCTCCAAGGTCGCCTCCTGGATCTCCTCGCTCGCCACCGGCATCACGCGGCCCACCGCGCAGATCGCGGCGCTGCGCGCGGACGGTTCGATCGTCGCGCAGTGGGGTCTGGTCGAGGTGCTTCCGGTGCGCTGGACCGGCCCGAGCCTCGACCCGGCGAGCCCGAGCGTGGCCACCGAGACGCTGGAGATCGCCCATCACGGCTTCACCGACGCGGGAGGTGCGTGAGCATGGCCGCTCCCGTCGGAGGCAAGGCCGCCAAAGGCCTCTCCCGCGCCACCCTCGCCATCCATCAACCGCCCACCGACCTGGGCGGTTCCATGGGCGGGCGGATCGGCGAGGTCAAGTTCCAGTTCAACCCGTCGCAGGTGCAGCTGGGCCGGTCCGCCAACTGGATCACCACACCCGCGATCTCCTACAGCCGGGGCGCGCCGCCCAAGTTCACCGGCGCGATGCCGGCCTCGCTCCAGCTGGAGGTCTTCCTCGACGCGTCGGGCACGCCGACCTCCACCACCGTGCAGAGCCAGGTGGAGTTGCTGCTCTCGTGCTGTGAGGTGACGTCGCAGAGCATCAGCGCGAAGGCGCCGTCGCCGCCGTGGGTGGAGTTCAGCTGGGGTTCGTTCTCGACGGTCCAGTTCATCGCGTACGTCACCAGTGTCAACGCCAACTACACCCTGTTCAGCCCCAACGGCATTCCGCTGCGCGCCACTTGTACCCTCGCGCTGACCGAGGTCTCCAGCGAGACCAAGCGGCAGAACCCGACGTCGGGCGCGCTGTCGGCGCGCCGGGTGCACCGCACGGTCGCCGGGGACACGCTGGCCTCCCTCGCCTGGCGCGAGTACGGCGACGCCACCCAGTGGCGGGTCATCGCCGAGGCCAATGAGATCGACGACCCGATGCGGCTGCGCCCCGGCACCGAGCTGCTGCTGCCCGCTTCCTCGGAGGGAACCACGTGACCGAGAAGACCTTCACCACCGTCCTCCACGTCCAGCTGGGCGGCTCCGTCCTTCCCGACGAACTCGCGCTGCGGCTCGTCGAGGGCTGGGTGGACTCCTCGGTGAACGTGCCGGCCGCCTTCCAGCTCACGTTCAGCGACAAGGACTCCAAGGTCACCACCAAGTTCCCGATGCTGAAGATCGGGGCGAAGGTCGTCATCAGCCCGTTCACCGACGGCAAGCGTGGCGAGCCGATGCTGACCGGCGAGGTCACCGGTCTGGAGATGGACTCCGAGCCCGGCCTGGGCCGCCATCTGCTGGTGCGCGGCTACGATCCCGGTCACCGTCTGCTGCGCAACCGCCGCGTCGAGGGCTACCCGAACATGACGGCCTCCGACATCGTGCGCCGCATCGCCGGGCAGAACGGCCTGAAGATCGGCAAGATCGAGTCGACGCCCACGGTGTACGACCTGGCGACCCAGCCCAACATCACCGACTGGGACTTCCTGTCGCGGCTCGCCGCCGAGAACGACGTGCGGCTGTCCTTCGACAACATGGGCAAGCTCAACTTCACCGGGCTCGACCCCGCCTCCGGCGCCCCCTCCGACACCACCCCGGCGGCGCAGAGCCCGTACGTCCTGGACTTCGGCGCCAACAACCTGCACAGCCGGGCCACGATGACGGCGGCCGGGCAGGTGCGGAAGGTCAATGTGCGCGGCTGGGACATGCGCACCCGGCAGAGGCTCCAGGCGCCCCTGCCCGCGGTCGAGAGCAAGGACATCGTCGCCGACATGAAGCCGGGCCAGGTGACACTGCCCTTCGGCGCATCCGAGCTCACCGCCACGCAGGTCCCGTACACCACGCTCTCGCAGGTCATGCACGCCTCGCAGGCCCTGGCCGACGACGTGGCGGGCTCCTACGCCGAGCTGGAGGTCGCCGTCACCGGCAACCCCAAGCTCACCCCGGGCACCCCCGTCGCCGTGAAGGGCGCGGGCTTTCCCTTCGAGGGCAAGTACACCGCGACCGGTGTCCGTCACGTCTTCGCCTCCGGCGACCTGTACACGACGTGGCTGACCGTGTCGGGCCGCCAGTTCCGTTCGCTGTACGGGCTCGCCTCGGGCGGCACCGACCAGGCGCCGCCGATGCCGGGCGTCGCGGTCGCCCTGGTCACCAACACCAAGGACCCGCTGCGCATGGGCCGGGTCCGGCTGTCGTTCCCGTGGCTGTCCGCGACGTACGAGAGCGACTGGTGCCGGGTCGCGCAGTTCGGCGGGCGCGACGGCGGCGGGCTGCTGCTGCCCGAGGTCAACGACGAGGTGCTGTGCGCCTTCGACCGCGGCTCCCTCGAGCACCCGTACGTCATCGCCGGGCTCTACAACGGCGTCGACAAGCACACCCGCGAACCCGACAACTATCCGGCCGTCGACCCGACGAGCGGGCAGATCAACTGGCGCTCCCTGACCGGCCGCAGCGGGCACACCGTGGAGATCCTCGAAGAGGGCGGGGCGGCGCGGCTGTCCAGCGGCATCCGGCTGCGCACCGGCAAGGGCCGGCTGCACATCCAGATGAACGAGGCGAAGACCTCGATCACCATCAACAGCAACGGCAGCGTCGAGATCAAGGGCAACCGGTCCGTCGACATCGAGGCGGGCGCCGACCTGTCCCTGAAGGCCGGCGGAATGATCAACATGAAGGCGGGCGGCGAAATCCAGATCGCCTCGGGCATGGGCGTGACCATCGACGCGGGGCTCGCCTTCAACGCGACGGCCGGCGCCGAGGCGTCCATCGCCGCGGGCGCCGCGGTCACGGTGGACGCCGTGGCGGAAGTGGCCGTCAACGGCGGCGCCAACGTCGCCATCAACGGTGGGACCGTCCTCATCGACGGCATCGGGGGCCTGGCCCTGAACACCCTGGCGGGCATGCCGCTCGCCAACGGCATGCCGGTCCTTTAGGAGAGTCGAGATGAGCGAACATTTCGTCGGGGCCGGCTGGGCCTTTCCGATGCGCACCGAGCCGGGCGGCGGCATCGCCCTGGCCCGGCGCGACCGCGAGATCGAGGAGTCGATGCGCCTGGTGCTCGCGACCGCGCCGGGCGAGCGGCCGATGCGCCCCGAGTTCGGCTGCGCGGTGCACGACATGGTGTTCGCGCCCGTCAACGACGCCACCGCGGGGCGCATCCGGTACGAGGTGCGCACCTCGCTCGACCGCTGGGAGCCCAGGATCGAGGTCGAGGACGTCACGGTGACCCCGGCGCCCGACGAGCCGACCGTGCTCTACATCGACGTGCGCTACTCGGTGCGGGGCACCAACAACCCGCGCAGCCTCGTCTTCCCCTTCTATGTGATTCCCTCCGAGGGCGGCGACGAGCCAGGCCCGACGGCCGGCGAAAGCGAACGACACTGATGGCCCTGCCCGCACCCCACCTCGACGACCGCCGTTTCCAGCAGTTCGTCGACGACGCCAAGCGCTACATCCAGCAGCGCTGCCCGGAATGGAGCGACCACAACGTCTCCGACCCGGGTGTCACCCTGATCGAGGCCGTCGCGCACATGGCCGACCAGGTCGTGTACCGCCTCAACCGGGTCCCCGAGAAGAACCAGTTGGCCTTCCTCGACCTGCTGGGCGTGACCCTGTTCCCGCCGTCGGCGGCCCGCGCGTCGGTGACGTTCTGGCTCTCCGCCCCGCAGCCGGAGCCGGTCGTGCTGCCCCGCGGCACCGAGGTGGCCACCGGCCGCACCGAGACCGAGGAGGCGGTGGTCTTCGCCTCCGAGGACGATCTGACGATCGTGCCGTGCAGCCTCTCGCATCTGCTGCGCCAGCCCGCCGCGTCCAAGCCGGAGGACTGCTCGCAGGACGTGCTCGGCGGCACCGACGTGTCGGTGTTCAGCTCCGGCCCGCTCCCCGGCGACGTGCTGCTGTTCGGCCTGACGGCTGCGCTGCCGCACTGCACCGCCGCGCTGCGCCTGGACAGCCGTGTCGACGGTGTCGGCGTCGACCCGCGCCAGCCCCCGCTGGTGTGGGAGGCCTGGACGGCCGACGGCTGGACCGAGTGCGAGGTCGCCGAGGACTCCACCGGCGGCCTCAACCGCCCCGGCGAGGTCATCCTGCACATGCCGGCCGCGCACGCCGTCTCCCGGATGGGCGGCCTCGACGCGGGCTGGCTGCGCTGCCGGGTCGTGGAGGCCGCGCCCGGCCAGCCGTTCTACAGCGTCTCGCCGACCGTGCGCGGCGCCTCCGCCTTCACCATCGGCGGCACCACCCGCGTCTCGCACTCGGACACGGTGCGCGACGAGTCGCTCGGCGACTCCGAGGGCGTGCCCGGCCAGCGGCTGCTGCTCGCGCACGCGCCCGTCGTCGGCGGCGTACGCCTGGAGATCTCGGCGGGCGAGGGCTGGGAGGAGTGGGAGATGGTGGGCGACTTCGCCTCCTCGGGCCCCTTCGACCGGCACTTCACCCTGGACGCGGCCACCGGCGAGATAGCCTTCGGCCCGGGCGTGCGCCAACCCGACGGCTCGGTACGGCAGTTCGGCGCCGTGCCGCTCAAGGGCGCCGCCATCCGCGCCTCCCGTTACGGTACCGGTGGCGGCCGCTCCGGCAATGTGGCCCGGGGCTCCATCCAGGTGCTGCGCAGCTCCATCCCGTACATCTCCCGCGTGGAGAACCGGGAGGCGGCGCGCGGCGGGGTCGACGGCGAGACCGTCGAGGAGGCCAAGACGCGGGCGCCGATCGCGCTGCGCGCCCAGGAGCGCGCGGTGACCGCCCGCGATTACGAGGAGCTGGCGCGCCGCGCCGCCCCCGAGACCGCACGCATCGCCTGCCTCGCGGCGGACGACGTCGAGTCGGGCGACAACGCGGTACGGGTCCTGGTCGTCCCGCAGGCCGTGCCCGACCGGGGCGGCCGGTTGCGCTTCGAGCAACTGGTGCCCGGCGGCGAGCTGTTGGGCCGCGTCACCTCCTTCCTCGACGAGCGCCGCCCGCTGGGTACCCGCCTCGCGGTGGGCCCGCCGTTCTACCAGGGCGTCACCGTGGTGGCGACCCTGCACTCGTTCCGCGCCGCCAAGGCCGACTACGTACGCGACGAGGCGCTCAACGCGCTGTACTCCTACCTGGACCCGCTGACCGGCGGCGCCCACGGCACGGGCTGGCCCTTCGGCCGGCCGCTGCGGGCGGGCGAGATCTTCGCAGCGCTGCAGCGCGTCCCGGGCGTCGAGCTGGTCGACGAGGTGCTGCTGCACCCGGCGGACCCGCTGACCGGCCGCCGCGGCGACGCCACGGACCGCATCGAACTCTCCCCTTCCGCCCTGCTCTTCCCCTTCGACCACCGCGTCCGCGTCATCGAGGCCCGATGAGCGCGCGCGGCTCCGTCGACGACCTGGCGTCCTCGCACCCGCTGGGCATCCAGCTGCCCGCGGTGTACGCCGACGACGACTTCGCCCAGCGGTTCGTCGAGGGCCTCGACGTGGTCCTTGCCCCCCTGTTCAACGTGCTCGACTGCCTGGAGGCCTACTTCGACCCGGCGCTCGCCCCCGAGGACTTCGTGGACTGGCTCACCAGCTGGGTCGGCACGGAGCTCGACGGCACCGAGTCCCTTGAGCTGCGCCGGCACGCCGTGGCCACGGCGGTCTCGCTGCACCGGGTCCGCGGCACCGCGCTCGGCCTGTCCCGCGCCGTCGAGCTGGCCTTCGGGGTGCGCCCCGAGATCACCGAGAGCGGCGGGGCGTCCTGGTCGGCCCGTCCGCTCGGCCCCTTCCCGGGCGAGCACCGGGCTTCGCTCCGGGTGACCCTCACGGTCGCCGATCCGTCCACCGTCGACCCCTACCGCCTCCAGGCGGTGGTGGCGGCGGCCCGCCCCGCGCACCTCCCTTTCACGGCCGAGGTATCCGCCGGCAAGACCCTCACCCCCGAAGGGAACTGACCTCTCATGTCCACCCCGGCCATGGTCCCCTGCCCCGACTGCGGCACCCCGGCGCGCGCCACCGGCCAGTCGTTCTGCGACTCCTGCGGAGCCTTCCTGCGCTGGAGCGCCCCGGCGGGCCCGGCGAAGCCGGCCGCGCCGGCCGACACCGCCGCGTCCACGCCGCCGACCGAGCCCGCGTCCGAGCCGGCCGAGCAGCCTGCCGGCGGCCCCGCCGCCGCGCGGAGCATCGCGCCGGACGCGCCCACGCCGCCCGCCGGCACCCCCGTCTTCGTGCCCGGCGCGACCGGCTCCGAGCAGCCCCCGGCCCCGGCGGCCCCGCCCGCCCGCCCGGACGCGGTGACCGTCCCGACGCCCGCCGTCACGGACGACGCAGGGGAGACCACCCCCCTGCCCGAGGCCCGCGTCACCTCGGCGACCGACGCCGCGCGGGCTCTGCTCGTCCCCGTGCAGGAGCCGTCGGCGCCCCGGCCCAACGAGGCCCCGGGTACGGTCCTGCCCGGGCGCCCCGAGGCGGCCCGCCCCCGGGTCCGCCCCTCGACGCCCGCTCCCGCCCCGGAGAACGGCACCCCCTGCCCGGCCTGCTCCACCCCCAACCACCAGCACCGCGTCTTCTGCCGGAGCTGCGCGACCCCGCTCGGCCCGCGCCGCGAGGACACGGCGACGGGGCCGTACGCCGGTCAGCGGCCGCCGCTGCACCGGGACAGGAAGCGCTGGATCGCCCGCGTTCTGGTGGCGGCGGCCGTGGTGGCGCTGATCGTGGGCGGCGTGTTCGGCGGCCCCCCGGCGGCCCGCGCGGTACAGGACCACTTCGCCAAGCGGGTCGCCGTCCACCCGACCTCCTGGACGGCCTCGCACTGGGACCCGAAGCACGCCCCGGGCCTGGCCGGCGACAGCTACTCCAACACCTGGTGGGGCACCGGCTACGCGGGCGACGCCCAGGGCACCTACCTGGAAGCCACCTTCGGCCAGCCCACCGACCTGCTGGCGCTGCTGATCACCCCAGGCACGTCGAAGCGCGCGGGCCAGCAGTCGGAGCAGGCAAGGCCGCAGGAGTTCGACCTGGTGGTGACCGACACCAGCGGCAAGCAGCACGTCTCGCACCGGTCGATCAACGACGGCGGCGTCCAGCGCATCGACGTCCGCGTCCGCGACGCGGCCTCGGTCCGCATCATCCTGCGCTCGGCCTTCGGCTCGGCCAAGGACAAGCAGGTGGCCATCGCGGAGGTGGAGTTCTTCGCCCGCTCGAAGACCTGACGCCGGTCGGGCCCGGGTCCCTTCTCCGCACAGAGGGCGGGGCCCGGCCCGGGGTGTTCTCAAGGGCCTACCGCCCCATGGGCACACCCCGGACCCACAGCTCTTCCGCGTGCTCGGCGAAACGGTCGAACATGCCGCCGGGGCCGTGCCGCCGCAGATGCAGAAGCGGCGAGTCATGGCCGACCAGGCGGGCCAGATGCGGCGTGACCAGCGCGTCGCCATCGAACCTGAAGACGGACAGGCTCACATGGTTGACGGCATCCCCAGGCGCGCTGAACCGCGCCTCAAGGCCGTCCACGGCACCGAGCCGCGCCAAGTGTTCCTGCGTGATCCGGATACGGGTGGACACGGTCAGCGCCACGTCCTCGACGGCCTCCCGCTGCCGTGTCACCTCGCCGTCGGGATCGCCCAGGAGAAACCGGACCCGGCAGCCGGACTCGGCCTTCCTCCGTACGAGCGCCTCAAAAGCGGGGACCTGGCTCCAGAAGAAGTAGTTGGTGTACCCCGCGAGGAGAATGTCGGATCCCGCGCGCTCCACCAGGTCGGTCCAGACCGTGGAAGGGCACGCGGAACGATAGGGGTAGCTGTGGACCAGTTCACGGTCCCCGCCCGTCTTGATGCGGTCCTTGACCGCCCGCGGCCAGATCACGTCCTCATCCACTCCCAACGCCTGACAGGCATCCACGCGGTTCCTGGCGTGAGGGGTCACCTCGGCGTCCCCGAGCCATCGCTCCACTTGCTTCACGGATACCCCTACCCGCAAGGCGAGTTGTCGAGCGGACAGCCTTTTGCCGTCCATGGCCGTACGAAGGGCCAGGTTCACTGTCAACCCCCTTGTTGCGAGCGTTCGGGCCGTGCCCGACCGTATCGACGGACGTCCCAACTGCCGCCCCGGATGACGGGAGATACGCCTCAAAGGGTGTCGCACGATCGACCCGACACGCCCCGCACCGGGGCCTGAAGGAGCGCCCATGCATGCCATCCAACCGCCGTCGCCCTACGAGCCGCACACGACTCCGGAACCACTTCACGGGGAGGAGGGGTGCGGGCCCTGCACGGTGATCATTGCCCAATTGAGCCAAGCCCAGCAGGACCGCAACCCTTCTCAGGAGGTGGATGCCAGGGTGCGGCTCCGCCGTCATGTGCGGGAAGTCCACGGCCGGGAAATCCCGCTCTTCCCTGACGCCTGACGGGCCTGGGCCGCACAACCCGCACATGACGTGCCGCTCATCCGAATGGGTCGGCTAGCGTGCCGCCCATGAGCGCGGACGCATGGCTGGCGGACACCCGGACCTCCTACGACACCGTCGCCGCGAGCTACGCCGACCATCTGCGCGACGCCATCGCGGACGAGCCGTATCTGCGGGCGGTCCTGGCGCTCTTCGCCGAACTCGTGCGGGACGCGGGCGGCGGGACCGTCGCCGACGTGGGATGCGGGCCCGGTCGTGTCACCGCGCACCTGGGGGAGTTGGGGGTGGACGCCCTCGGCGTCGATCTCTCGCCCGGCATGATCGACGTGGCCCGCCGCGACCATCCGGCGCTGCGCTTCGAGGTCGGTTCGATGACGGACCTCCCCCTGGCCGACGCCTCCGTCGCCGCCGTACTCGCCTTCTGGTCCCTCATCCACATCCCCGACGAGGCGATTCCCGGGGTCTTCGCCGAGTTTCACCGCGTGACGCCGCCGGGCGCACCCCTGCTGCTCGGCTTCCACCTGGGCGACGAGACCCGCCTGAAGACCCAGGGGTACGGCGGTCACCCGATGAAGGTCCACATCCATCTGCGCCGCCCCGCCCACGTCACGGCTTGGCTGCACGATGCCGGGTTCACCGTCGAGGCCGAGTTCCTGCTCGACCTGAACCAACGGCCACCAGGAGCGGTCCTGTTCGCGCGCCGGGGTCGATAGGCACGAACTCCGCTGCCCCGGGCATAAGTTGGGGGACCGGAGCGCGCTCAGACCCCGCTCAGCCGGCTCAGGGCCGCCCGGCTCTCCTCGTCCGCCGGGCGGAAGAGCAGTAGGCGCTGATCCGGGTCGTGCAGGGGCGCCAGGACTTCGGCACCGAGCCGTACCTGGCCCACCTCGGGGTGGTGCACCACCTTGTGCCCGCGACCGCCGGACGCGATGTCCCGCTCGGCCCACAGCAGCGCGAACTCCGGGTCGTTCGAGAGGAGTTCGGTGATGAGGCCGGACAGCCTCCGGTCCTGCGGGTGGGCGGCCCACGCGGCACGCAGGTGCGCGACCCCGTCCCGTACGACGCGCTCGCGGTCGGCATACCGCGCGCGGATCTCCGGATGTGCCAGGCACAGCCACATCGCGTTGCGCCGCGCCGGCGGCACCGTACCGAAGTCCAGGAGCAGCGCCGCCATTTCGCGGTTCCAGGCCAGGATGTCGTAGCGGTGGTTCAGGAGCATGGCCGGCAGCGGCGACAGGTCGGTCACCAGCTGGGCCAGGGGCGGCGCCGCCGTGGTGGCGGGGGAGCCGGTGGTACGGGGGCGCCGCTGGGCCAGGTCGAAGAGGTAGGCGCGTTCGACGGGGGCCAGGCGCAGCGCACGGGCCAGGGCTTCGAGTACGTCCGCCGAGGGCCGCAGCCCGCGCGCCTGTTCAAGGCGTACGACGTAGTCGACGCTGACCCCGGCCAGCTCGGCGACGTCCTCGCGGCGCAGCCCCGGGGTCCGCCGGGTCCCCCGGCGCGCGGGCAGCCCCAGGTCGGCGGGGTCGAGCCGTTCGCGCCGGGTCCGCAGGAACACGGCCAGCTCCTGTGTCGCGTCCACGGCGGAGATCGTCATGCCCGGTCCAACAGCCGGGGTGGGAACGCTGTTCCCAGGATCGCCCTTCCCTTATGCCCGCTTCATGGCAGGCGCAGGGTTGCTCTCAGCGGCGGATCACGAACGGGCTCCGCGCCACCACAGGAGGACACCATGTCGCTCACCCTCGACACCTACCGGCTGCTGGGCCGCTCCGGACTGCGGGTCTCACCGCTGGCGCTCGGCACGGCGACGTTCGGCACCGAGTGGGGCTGGGGCGCCGGGGAGGAGGAGTCGCGCCGGCTGTTCGACCGGTACGTCGAGCACGGCGGCAACTTCATCGACACCGCCACCACCTACACCGACGGCAGCTCCGAGCGGATGCTGGGCGCCTTCGCCGGGGACCGCCGCGAGAGCCTGGTGCTCGCCACGAAGTACACGACGCTGCGCCGCCCGGGCGACCCCAACTCCGGTGGCCCGCACCGCAAAAGCCTCTTCGCGTCGGTGGAGTCCAGTCTGCGCCGGCTGAACACGGACTACCTGGACCTGCTCTATCTGCACGTGTGGGACTTCTCGACGCCGGTCGAGGAGATCCTGCGCGGCCTGGACGATCTGGTCCGGCAGGGCAAGATCCTCTACGTGGCGATGTCCAACGTCCCGGCCTGGCAGGTGTCACGGATGCAGGCCATCGCCGACCTGCGGGGCTGGTCGCCGCTGGTGGCGCTGCAGATCGAGTACAGCCTGGTCGAGCGCACCGGGGAGCGCGACCTGATCCCGATGGCCCGCGAGATGGGGCTCGGCGTGGTCCCGTACTCGCCCCTGGGCGGCGGGCTGCTGACCGGCAAGTACAGCCGCTCCGACCTGCCCGGCACCGACATCCCCTCCGGCGGGACCAGCCGCAAGGACCACAACGCCGCTCTGGGCATGGTGAGCGAGCGCAATCTCGCCATAGCGGACACCGTGCGCGAGGTGGCCGGGGAGACCGGCCACACACCGGCCCAGGTGGCCCTCGCCTGGACGTTGCGGAACCCGGCCGTGACGGCCCCCGTCATCGGCGCCCGCACGCTCGCCCAGCTGGAGGACAACCTCGGCGCCCTCGACGTCGAACTCACCGCCGCCCACCTGGCCCGGCTCGACGAGGCCGGCGCGATCGAGCCCGGCATCCCGCACGGACTGCTGGCGAGCGCGCATGCCCGCGGGGCGACGAGGGGGAAGCTGACGATCCAGCCGCGCGGCTGAGTACGTGCCCCGGCGCCGTGAACTCCGGGGGCCGCCGACCGCATGCGGCGCCGACGCAGGACTCGTCGGGGATCGGCGTGGGACTCGCGGGCCGGAAACGAACCGACCCCCCGGGCACGGGGCCCAGGGGGTCGAAAGGGGCTCAACTCCCCTGCTACAGCTGACTACTTGTTGTCGGCCACCGGCTTGCGCAGCGCGATGTTCAGCTCACGCAGGCGCGACTCGTCCAGCTCGCTCGGCGCGCCCATCATCAGGTCCTGCGCGTTGCCGTTCAGCGGGAACGCGATGGTCTCGCGGATGTTCGGCTCGTCCGCGAGGAGCATCACCATGCGGTCGACGCCCGGCGCGATGCCGCCGTGCGGCGGGGCGCCGAGGCGGAACGCCTTGAGCATGCCGCCGAACTCGCGCTCCACGGTCTCCCGGTCGTACCCCGCGACCTCGAACGCCTTGAACATGATCTCGGGCTCGTGGTTGCGGATCGCGCCCGAGGAGAGCTCGATGCCGTTGCAGACGATGTCGTACTGCCAGCCCAGGACGTCCAGCGGGTCCTGGGTCTGCAGGGCCTCCAGGCCGCCCTGGGGCATGGAGAAGGGGTTGTGCGAGAAGTCGATCTTGCCGGTCTCCTCGTCCTTCTCGTACATCGGGAAGTCGACGATCCAGCAGAACCGGAACACGCCTTCCTCGAAGTGCCCGGCGCGCTTGGCGGCCTCGACGCGGACGCCCGACATGATCTTGGAGACCTCGCCGAACTCACCCGCGCCGAAGAACACCGCGTGCCCGGGGACGAGGCCGAGGCGCTCGGTGAGGACCTTGACGTTGTCCTCGGTGAGGAACTTCGCGATCGGGCCGGACAGCGAACCGTCCTCGCCGACCCGCACCCAGGCCAGGCCCTGCGCGCCGAGCGAGACGGCGTACTGGCCGAGCCCGTCGAAGAACTTGCGGGACTGGCCGGCGACGTCCGGCACCGGCAGGGCGCGCACGTGCTTGCCGGCGAACGCCTTGAACTCCGAGCCCTCGAACACGTCGGTGATGTCGGCGAGTTCGAGCTTGGCGCGCAGGTCGGGCTTGTCGTTGCCGTACTTCAGCATCGACTCGCGGAACGGGATCCGCGGGAAGGGCGAGGTGACGTGGCGGCCGCCGCCGAACTCCTCGAACAGCTCGGTCATGAGCTTCTCGATGGGCTGGAAGACGTCCTCCTGCTCGACGAAGCTCATCTCGACGTCGAGCTGGTAGAACTCGCCCGGCGAACGGTCGGCGCGGGCGTCCTCGTCGCGGAAGCAGGGCGCGATCTGGAAGTACCGGTCGAAGCCGGAGATCATGAGCAGCTGCTTGAACTGCTGCGGGGCCTGCGGCAGCGCGTAGAACTTGCCCGGGTTCAGGCGGGAGGGCACCACGAAGTCGCGGGCACCCTCGGGGGAGGTCGCCGCCAGGATCGGCGTCGCCATCTCGTTGAAGCCGAGCGCGACCATCTTCGAGCGGATCGAGGCGATCACGGCGCTGCGCAGCATGATGTTGCGGTGCATGCGCTCGCGGCGCAGGTCGAGGAAGCGGTACTCCAGGCGCCGCTCCTCGTTGACGCCGTCCTCGGCGTTGATCGTGAACGGCAGCGGGTTCGCGGCGCCGAGCACCTCGACCTCGCCGACCTCGATCTCGATCTCGCCGGTCGCGAGCTCACCGTTGACGTTGTCGGCGCCGCGCGAGACGACCTTGCCGTCGACGCGTACGACGGTCTCCTTGGACAGCTTGTCCAGGGCCTCGGCGCCGGCGGTGCCGGGGCGGGCGACCAGCTGCGTGATGCCGTAGTGGTCCCGCAGGTCGATGAAGAGAATGCCGCCCAGGTCTCGGCGATTGTGCAGCCAGCCGCTCAGCCGTACGTCGCTGCCGACGTCGGTGGCGCGGAGCTCGCCGCAGGTGTGGGACCGGTAGCGGTGCATCGTTCATCCAATTCTTCGCGAACTGTGGTCGCGACTTCTTCGCGAGATTCTTCGCGAGACAGGCGGGAATCAACCCGCCCAGGTTACCGCCCGGTGCGGGACCCCCATCCCGCGTGCCCGCACTGGGCACCCCGCCAAGGAGAGCCCACCTGGGGGCGCGGGGAACTGCGCGGGACGCGAGCACGGTCCGCAGACGACGGCGTTTCCGGGGCTCCGCCCCAGACCCCGTGCCCGCCTGAAGGGCGCCCGTCCTCGATCGCCGGACCGGCTGAACATGCCCATGCTGCCCGGCACCGAGTAGTTGAGGGACGCGGGGAACTGCGCGACCAGCCACGCACGGTCCGCAGTCGAAAACCGACCCATCACGTGGCCCGGCCCGCCGCCGAAAAGCGAGCCCATCACATCCCCCGGCGCACCACCGAAAAGCGAGCCCACCGTGTGCCCCGGCCCGCCACCGAAAAGCGAGCCCACCGTGTGCCCCGGCCCGCCACCGAAAAGCGAGCCCATCGCATGCCCCGGCCGCAGCCGCTCGGGGCGGGCCCGCCCCGAGGAGCCAAGAAACGCGAAGCTCCGCGTGGCGCCCCACGCGTACATCTTCTTAAATAGGGGCAATGCGCACAGAGGACGTCCTGGCCGCGATCGCGACTGGCCTGTGGCGCTGGGACAACGCCTCCGGGACGGTCACCCTCGACGCCGAGGCCGCCCGGCTCCTCGGGCTGCCCGCCCGCCCCGCGACACTCACCGAGGCCGCCGCCCGCTCCCGCTTCCACCCGGTCGACTGGAACGAAGTCGACGGCATCGTCCACCTCGCCCTCGCCGAAGGCACCCTCGCCGAGGTCCGGCTGCGGATCATGGACGAGCACGGCCACGTCCTGCGTACCGTACGCAGCCGCTCCAAGCCCATGCTCAACGGCAACAACTATCTGCTCATCGGCACCATTCAGGAGGTCGCCGAGCCCCAGCCCGGCACCACCGCCGCGCACCCCTCCATCACCGGCGACTGGCGGCGCTCGCGCGAGGCGTTCCTGCTCGACGCCGGCCGCGCGCTCGCCGAGGCCCGCTCCACCTCCGAGGTGCTGCGGGTCGCCGCCTCGCTCTCCATGCCGGGGTTCTCGCCGGACGGCCTCGCCGTGTTCGGGGTGGCCGGCGAGCGGCTGACGATCATCGGGCACCACGGGCACAACCCCGGGGACGACGGCCCGTTCGCGGACATGGCGCTCGACACGGACTACCCGGCCGCCGACGTCGTACGCAACGGCCGGGCGATCTATCTGCCGAGCCCGCAGGAGTACCGGCGCCGCTTCCCCGCCACCTGGCCGATGGCCCAGCGCTTCGACAGGCAGTCGTGGGCGTTCGTCCCGCTGATCGTGGCCGGGCGCACGATCGGCGCGTGGATGGCGGCGTTCAAGCACCCGGTGGCCTTCACGCCCGACGAACGCTCGGTCCTCACCACCGTGGCCCGGATGCTGGCCCAGGCCCTGGCCAGGGCGGGCGAGGCGGAGAACGAGCGCGAGTTCTCGCTCGGCCTGCAACGCTCCATGATGCCGACGCTCGGCCCCGAGATCCCCGGCATGACGGTCGCCGCCCGCTATGTGCCGACCGGCGGCGGCCTCCAGGTCGGCGGCGACTGGTACGACATGATTCCGCTGCCCGGCGGCGGCTCCGGCGCGGACAGCGGCGGCGGCCGCTTCGCGCTGGTCATCGGCGACGTCCAGGGTCACGACGTGCGGGCGGCCGGGCTCATGGGCCAGCTGCGGATCGCGCTGCGGGCGTACGCGAGCGAGGGCCACAGCCCCGACGCGGTCCTCTCGCGCGCCTCCCGCTTCCTGTACGGGATCACCGAGTCGTACGGGCTTCCCGAGCCCTCGGGCGACGGGTACGAGGACAACGCGCCGCGCTTCGCGACCTGCCTCTACATCGAGGTCGACCCGGCCGCGGGCACCCTCGACATCGCCCGCGCCGGCCACCCCGATCCGGTGATCCGCACCGCCGACGGCACCGCCCTGATCCGCCCGACCGCGGGCGGCCTCCCGCTCGGCATCGAGGCGGACTCCGACTACCCGACGACCCGGCTCGTCCTCGACCCCGACGAGACGATCATGATCTGTACGGACGGTCTGATCGAGACCGGCGGACACGACATGGCGAGCGGCTGGACGCGGCTGCGGCCGGTCCTCGAACTGCACACCGGCGACAGTCTGGAGCAGCTCGCCGACGAACTGGTCCAGGCCGTGCACGGCCCCTCCTCGCACCACACGACGGGCCCGCTCGTGGACCGCCGCGAGGACGACATCGCGCTGCTCCTGCTGCGCCGCAACGACGTCGCCACCTCCCTGGGGACCATCCCGCCGGAGGTGGTGCGGCGCACCGCACTGACCGTCGCGCAGGCCGAGCCGCAGCAGATCGCGGGCGCGCGCCGGCAGCTGCGCGAGCTGCTGCACGACTGGGCGGACGAGGAGCAGGTCGACTCGGCGGTCCTGATGATCTCCGAGATGATCACCAACGTCCTGGTCCACACGGACGGCGACGCGCTGCTCGTGGCGGCGGCGAGGGGCCCGCTCGGCACCCGCCGCCTGCGCGTGGAGGTGGCCGACGCCAGCGACGAACTCCCCCACCGCCGCCGCCCCGGCGAGATGGCGTCGAGCGGGCGGGGCCTGATCCTGATGGAAATGCTGGCGGACGCGTGGGGAGTGGACCCGCGGGGCGACGGCAAGTCGATCTGGTTCGAGCTCTACGAGTCGGGCCCGGCGGGAGCGGATGCCCCGGCAGGCCCGGCACACTAGACAGACCCGCCCGCCCCGGCAGGTCCGCCAGGTCCGGCAGACTAGACAGACCCGGCAGGCCCGGCGGGCCCTGCACCGGGCTGAGGCGCCCCGACATCGGGCTGAGGCGCCCCGCCGCCCCCGTACCGCTTGCGCACCTCCCCGAGCACCCCGAACGCGGCCGCAGCCACCGGCACCGCGAGCAGCATGCCGACCAGACCCGCGACATCCGCGCCCGCGGTCAGGGCGATCATGATCATCGCGGGGTGCATCTGCACGGTTCGGCTCTGGATGACGGGTTGCAGGATGTGTCCTTCGAGCTGCTGCACGGCGAGGACGATCCCGAGGGTCCACAGCGCGGTGCCGAACCCCCGGTCGGCGAGCGCCACGAGGACCGCCACCGCGCCGGACACGAAGGCGCCCAGGTAGGGGATGTACGCCCCGATGAAGACGAGCGCGCCGAGCCCGATCGCGCCGGGCACGCCGAGGATGAGCAGTCCGACCGTGATGCAGACGGCGTCGATGAGGGCGATGAGCGTGGTACCCCGCATGAACCCCTCGACCGCCTCGAAGGCGCGCCGCGCCATCGCCTCCACGGTGTCGCCCGCGCCGCGCGGCGCGACCGCGTGGGCCAGGCCCACCGCCCGGTCGGAGTCCTTGAGGAAGAAGAAGGTCAGCAGCAGCGCGAGCACGCTGGTGGCGATGAGCGTGCCGAGCAGGCTGAGCCCCTGGAGCACCCCGCCGACCGCGCTCGCCCCGAATTTGGACAGCAGCTTCTTGGCGTTGTCGGCGATGTTGGTGACACCGTCCCCGCCGGCCACCCCGAAGTGGTCGGCCACCCACTGGCCGGCCTGCTTGAGCGAGGCGAGGATCTGGTCCCCGGTGTCGATGAGCGCGCTCACCACGACGTACCCGGCGCCGCCGACCACCGCCACCAGCGCGACGCAGGTCAGCCCCGCGGCAAGCGAGCGCCGCAGCCCGATCCGCACCAGCCACCGGTGGACGGGCCCGAGCAGCGCGGTACCGAGCAGGGCGAGCAGCACGGGTGTGACGGCCGTCTTGAACACGGCGCACAGCCAGACCCCCACGCCCACGACCCCGGCGACGAGCAGCACGACGCCGCACCAGGCGGCGATCCGACGGGCGGCTTCGGGCAGCAGATGCCTGGACGTCTCCACGGTGCCAGCCGACCACCCCCGCGCCGGTTCCGCCCGCCGGGCGACCCACACGGGTGACGCCCCGTCAGCCCCAGGCTGCGCGCCCTCCGCAATGGACGCCCCCGGCAGGGAAGTTGACGCCTACCATCGAATAGGGGGCGTGCTGTTTCCCGGGCACAGGACGAGTACAGGGGTGCGGGGCACGGACGCGGAGGATCTGGTCCAGAGCGCGGGTGGGACGGTCGTGGCCCTGATGGCTACGGACCCCTGGCAGACCACGCGCACGGGCATCGTCGCGCTGTGGCTCCGGGTGCGTCCGGTCAGGGCTACGAGATCGAGCTCACGCTGGGCGAGACGTGCGAGGAGATCCTCGCCACGGCCCTTCTCTCCACCGGGGTGCGGGCCCGACTGCCACGTTCGCGCTGACAAACGTGATGCCTTGGTTCTCCGGATGCCTTACATCACGGCGGACCTCCATGAGCGCGTCGTATGAACCGGGCATGACGACGCCCGGGGGCCGTCGATTCAACGACGGCCCCCGGACGTCCGGGAGTTGGCGGCACAGGGCCGAGGGGTCAGGACTCGAGCCCGCGCTCCGTCATCCCGTGCACCGCCGGCACCGTGCCGAGTCGGCCCTTCTGGAAGTCCTCGAAGGCCTGCTCCAGTTCGGCGCGGGTGTTCATCACGAACGGGCCGTAGTGCGCCATCGGCTCGCGGATGGGCTGCCCGCCGAGGAGTACGACCTCCAGGTCGGGGGCGTTGGCGTCCTGCTGCTCGTCCGCGCGGACGGTCAGCGAGCCGCCCTCGCCGAAGACCGCGGTCTGCCCCGTGTGCACGGGCCGCCGCTCCGCGCCGACCGAGCCGCGCCCGGCCAGTACGTATGCGAGGCCGTTGAAGTCCTCGCGCCACGGCAGCGTGACGGAGGCGCCCGGCGCCAGGGTCGCATGGACCATGGTGATCGGGGTGTGGGTGATCCCGGGTCCGTCGTGGCCATCGAGCGACCCCGCGATGACCCGCAGCAGCGCGCCACCGTCGGGAGAGGTGAGCAACTGGACGGAACCGCTGCGGATGTCCTGGTAGCGCGGGGCCATCATCTTGTCCCGGGCCGGCAGGTTCACCCACAGCTGCAACCCGTGGAAGAGGCCGCCCGACATCACGAGCGACTCCGGCGGCGCCTCGATGTGCAGCAGACCGGAGCCCGCCGTCATCCACTGGGTGTCACCGTTGGTGATCGTTCCGCCACCACCGTTGGAGTCCTGGTGGTCGAAGATCCCGTCGATGATGTACGTGACGGTCTCGAAGCCGCGGTGCGGGTGCCACGGGGTGCCCTTGGGCTCGCCCGGCGCGTACTCCACCTCGCCCATCTGGTCCATCATGATGAACGGGTCGAGGTACTTGTAGTTGATCCCGGCGAACGCGCGGCGCACCGGGAACCCCTCCCCCTCGAACCCCTGCGGAGCGGTGGTCACGGCAAGGACGGGACGGTCCGCGACGCCCTCCGGTGCGCCGACGCGCGGCAGGGTCAACGGGTTTTCGACGGTCACAGCAGGCATGGGACGGCCCTCCTTGCGGGGATGCTCTACATTCAAAGTAGTTGAATGCTGAACATCCTGCAAGGCGTGCTTCATTCCGGGGCGGTCCCGGGAGGGCTGCAGCCCGGTCCCGGACGCGCTTCGGGCCCGCACCCCGAGGGGTTACGGGCCCGAAGAACGGCCAGGTGGGACGGGTTCCGTACGGCTATCCGTACATCCGCCGCATCGCGAAGTCGACCATCTGCTCCACGGCCTTCGCGTCGAAGACCATCCGGTGGTCGCCCTCCATATCGAGCACGAAGCCGTACCCGGTCGGCAGGAGGTCGATCACCTCGGCGCCGGTGATCACGAAGTACTTGGACTCCTTGCCGGCGTACCGGCGCAGCTCCTTGAGCGAGGTGAACATCGGGATCACCGGCTGCTGGGTGTTGTGCAGCGCCAGGAACCCCGGGTTGTCGCCGCGCGGGCAGTACACCCGGGCCCCCGCGAAGATCTGCTGGAAGTCCTCGGCCGAGAGCGACCCGGTGGTGAAGGCCCGCACCGCGTCGGCGAGCGAGGGCGGCGACGGCTCCGGGTACAGCGGCTGCTCGCCGTACCCGCCCTGCATCTGCTGCTGGGGCGGGGCGTACTGCTGCTGTGCGCCCGAGTTCTGGTCGTAGCCGTACATGGGGGTCAGCCTACCGACGCGGGCCCGCGCCCAACACCGCGATCTCAGCCCTTGAAGGTGCCGTCCTTCACCCCGGTGACAAAGGATGCCCAGGCCCGGGCCGCGATGACGATGGCCGGCCCGCCCAGCACCTTGGAGTCCCGGACCGGGACGACCCCGGGGAGGTTGTGGGCCACCTCTACGCAGTCGCCGGAGCTGGCGTTGCTATAGGTGCTCTTGCGCCAGCGGGCCGCCCCGAGAAGGACTCGCCGCCCCGGGCGCGGCCCATCCCACGGACGCGATGGCCAACGCCGTTCCACGGAGGCCCTGTTCAACATCACCGCCCACCCTTCCGATAGCCTTCTGCCGCCCTTTCGAGGAGGGCAAGGGAGTCTCGCGGGGGCAGCGCGACAGCCCTGAGCAGGTCGTAGGACTTGCGGTACTGCGTCACGAGCCCTGGGCAGTCGATGAGTTGACCGCTGTACATGGACTCCATGTAGGTCACAGGGGGCGCGTCCGGAAAGGTCACCACCCTGGCCGTTCCGCTCATGAACGGGTGAACCGGCGCGTCTTCCGGAACGATCTGCAAAACGCCGCGTGCCGCGTGCATCACGTCGATGATGTGCTCCAGCAGGTCGGCCATCTGCGCGCGCGGCAGGACGCGACGCCGGATCACGGACTCGTCGAAGATCGCCCAGAACTCCGGCGAATCGCCCTGCTCAAAGAGCGAGGCCCGTGCCGTGCGGGCCGACACCTTCTCCTCCACCTCCTCGTGCGTGGCCCGGGGCCTGGCCGACCGCACGATCACCCGCGCGTAATCCGCGGTCTGCAACAGGCCCGGCACGAGCATGGGCGCCCACTCCTCGATGGTCTGCGCCCCTCGCTCCATCACCACCATGTCGGCGAAGTACTCGGCATGCCCGGACTGCCTGGCCCGCCGGACGTCTTCACAGCAGCGTTCGAAAAAGCCGTCCGTGTCGAGGCGCACATCCACATGTTTGGCCAGATCCGACGGCATCCGGCGCTGACCCCGCTCGATCTCGCTGAGGTAGCTCACCCCGTAGAAGCTGCCCTCCACCAGGCCCTCCAGGGTGAGCCCGGCCCGCTCGCGCTGCCAGCGCAACTCCTTGCCGTAGAACTCCGGCACACCGGCCGATCCGTCAATCTCTCTGCGCGCAGCCATGGTTGCCGTCCTTCCACCACCCGGCCCGTGGACCCCGAACCCCTTCCGAAGGTACGCGAGGCCACCCCACCCTGTGAGGAGTTCGTCACACACCGCACTCGCAGGAGGCACCCCATGCCCATGAGCAAGCCCACCCCCCGCGCGCCGCAGGCACCCGGTGACGACACCTACCGCGTCGTCATGGAGCTCCGCTCCGCCCTCGCCGGGCACGGCATCACGCTGCCCTCGCTCGGGCGGGACTTCGGGACGCCAGCACTCGTCATCCTCGGGAACTGCAACGCCGCCACCGCGCGGGCCCTGACCGCCGCGCTTCGGCGCGACCCGGAAAGTTCGCCTGCCTGACGCGTCACAGTTCTCGGCCAGAGGTTGCGCGTTATTACCGGTGGGTAGCATCATCGTAGTACTGACCTACTTGCTGGTAGATGTAACCGACACCCTGCTTACGGAGCCGTCGCCATGGGGCACTACAAGTCGAATCTCCGCGACATCGAGTTCAACCTCTTCGAGGTGCTCGGACGCGACAAGCTGTACGGCACCGGCCCGTTCGGGGAGATGGACGTCGACACCGCCAAGTCGATCCTGGAGGAGATCGCCCGTCTCGCCGAGAACGAGCTGGCCGACTCCTTCGCGGACGCCGACCGCAATCCGCCGGTCTTCGACCCGGCCACCAACACCGCTCCGGTCCCGGAGTCCTTCAAGAGCTCCTACAAGGCGTTCATGGACTCCGAGTACTGGCGGCTCGGCCTGCCCGAGGAGATCGGCGGCACCGTTTCGCCCCGCTCCCTGATCTGGGCGTACGCGGAGCTGCTGCTCGGCGCGAACCCGGCGGTCTGGATGTACTCCTCCGGCCCCGCCTTCGCCGGCATCCTCTTCGAGGAGGGCAACGAGCAGCAGAAGAAGATCGCCGAGATCGCGGTCGAGAAGCGCTGGGGCTCCACGATGGTCCTGACCGAGCCCGACGCGGGTTCGGACGTGGGCGCGGGCCGCACCAAGGCCGTCCAGCAGGACGACGGCTCCTGGCACATCGAGGGCGTGAAGCGCTTCATCACCTCCGGTGAGCACGACATGGAGGAGAACATCCTCCACTACGTCCTCGCCCGCCCCGAGGGTCACGGCCCGGGCACGAAGGGCCTCTCCCTCTTCCTCGTGCCGAAGTTCCACTTCGACTGGGAGACCGGCGAGCTGGGCGAGCGCAACGGCGTGTACGCCACGAACGTCGAGCACAAGATGGGCCTGAAGGCGTCCAACACGTGCGAGATGACCTTCGGCGACCAGCACCCCGCCAAGGGCTGGCTGATCGGTGACAAGCACGACGGCATCCGCCAGATGTTCATGATCATCGAGTTCGCCCGCATGATGGTCGGCACGAAGGCGATCGCCACGCTGTCGACGGGTTACCTCAACGCCCTTGAGTACGCCAAGGAGCGCGTCCAGGGCAGCGACCTCTCGCAGTTCATGGACAAGACCGCACCGAAGGTGACGATCACTCACCACCCGGACGTGCGGCGCTCGTTGATGACGCAGAAGGCGTACGCCGAGGGCATGCGCTCGCTCGTCCTCTACACCGCCTCCATCCAGGACGCGATCCAGGTGAAGGAGGCGGCGGGCGAGGACGCGAAGGCGCTCGTCGGCCTCAACGACCTGCTGCTGCCCATCGTGAAGGGCTACGGCTCGGAGAAGTCGTACGAGAAGCTCTCGCACGAGTCGCTCCAGACCTTCGGCGGCTCCGGGTACCTCCAGGAGTACCCGATCGAGCAGTACATCCGTGACGCCAAGATCGACACGCTGTACGAGGGCACGACGGCGATCCAGGGCCAGGACTTCTTCTTCCGGAAGATCGTCCGTGACCAGGGCGCCTCCCTGAACGCCCTCTCCGAGGAGATCAAGAAGTTCCTCGCGGAGCAGAACGGCAACGAGGCGCTGGGCGGCTCGCTGGACTCGCTCGCCAAGGCGGCCGTCGACCTGGAGGCGATCGTCGGCACGATGATCACGGACCTCACGGCGACGGGTGAGGACGTCAAGAACATCTACAAGGTGGGCCTCAACACGACCCGTCTCCTGATGGCCTCGGGTGACGTGGTCGTCGGTTACCTGCTGCTCAAGGGTGCGGCGGTCGCCGCGGAGAAGCTGGCGTCCGCCTCGGCGAAGGATGTCGCGTTCTACACCGGCAAGATCGCCGCGGCGAAGTTCTTCGCGGCGAACGTGCTGCCGGGGGTCGGGATGGCCCGGTCGCTGGCCGAGACGGTCGACAACTCGCTGATGGAGCTGGACGAGGCGGCGTTCTAGTCCTCCCGCTGCGCAAGGGGCTCGGGGTGGTCGGACCCCGGGCCCCTTCGGCTGTGCCCGTACGGCGCGCGGGGCCCCGCGGCCGTGGCCGGGTGTGGCCCCGGTGCCCACGCCCCGCGCAGGCCATGGCCGCGGCCCCAGGGGGTACACGGCACACCCGAAGCTCCGCGAGTGAAAGGTGAAGCACGTGTCGTCATCCCTGGTGGAAACCGTCGACGTCAACGCTCCCCTGTCGGTCTCCTGGGCGCTCTGGAGCGATGTGACCCGATGGCCCGCGTTCCTGAGCCATGTGCGCCGGGTCGACCCACTGGGCGGGCAGCGCTTCGCCTGGCAGCTGGAGCTCCCCGGCGCGGACAAGAACTTCGTGGCGGAGCTCACCGAGGTGATCCCCGAGGACCGGATCGCCTGGCGCACCGTGGAGGGGGCCGAGCACGCCGGAGTGGTCACCTTCCACCGGCTGAGCGACACGACGAGCCGGGTGACCCTCCAGATCGAGTACGACCCGAAGGGGTTCATCGAGCACCTCGGGGCGCTCACCAACCTCGACTCGGTGCTCGCCAACTACGATCTCGGCGAGTTCCAGAAGCTGGCCGAGACCACGGCGGCGTCCTGACCGACGGGGGCGGCGACGCGCCTCCACCCCGGCCCGGAATCGGGCACGCCCGGCCCCTTTCGCAGAGGCGGAAGGGCAGAGCCCCCGGGCCAAACGGGGCAAGACGCTCGGCGCCCGAAGGCGGGGGCGGGGCGCCGTTAGGGTGGCGGGCATGAGCACACCCCCCCGCTTCGACCGCGGCCACACCGACGACCTGTTGACCTTCCTCGCGGCGAGCCCGTCGCAGTACCACGCCGTGGCCAACGCGGCCGCTCGCCTGGAGAAGGCCGGGTTCCGGCAGGTCCAGGAGACGGACGCGTGGGACGGCACGTACGGCGGAAAGTACGTGCTGCGCGGCGGCGCCATCGTGGCCTGGTACGTGCCCGAGGGCGCCGCGCCCCACACCCCGTACCGGATCGTCGGCGCCCACACCGACTCCCCGAACCTGCGGGTGAAGCCGCAGCCGGACACGGGGGCGTTCGGTTGGCGGCAGGTCGCCGTCGAGATCTACGGCGGGACGCTGCTCAACACCTGGCTCGACCGCGACCTCGGCATCGCGGGCCGCCTCACGCTCAAGGACGGCAGCCACCGCCTCATCAACGTGGACCGCCCGCTCCTGCGCGTACCGCAGCTCGCCGTGCACCTGGACCGCTCGGTCAACACCGACGGGCTCAAGCTCGACCGGCAGCGCCACCTCCAGCCGATCTGGGGCCTGGGCGACGACGTGGCCGAAGGCGACCTGATCCGCTTCGTGGAGCAGGAAGCCGGGCTCGCCGAGGGCGACGTGGCCGGCTGGGACCTCATGCTGCACTCCGTCGAGGCCCCCGCCTACCTGGGCCGCGACCGCGAGCTCGTGGCCGGCCCCCGCATGGACAACCTGCTCTCCGTGCACGCCGGCACCGCCGCGCTGGCCGCCGTGTCCGGCGCCGACGACCTTGCCTTCATCCCCGTTCTCGCCGCCTTCGACCACGAGGAGGACGGCTCCCAGGCCGACACCGGCGCCGACGGCCCGCTCCTCGGCAACGTCATGGAGCGTTCGGTGTTCGCGCGCGGCGGCACGTACGAGGACCGCGCCCGCGCCTTCGCCGGCACCATCTGCCTCTCCTCCGACACCGGGCACGCCGTACACCCCAACTACGCCGAGCGCCACGACCCCACGCACCACCCGCGCGCCAACGGCGGCCCCATCCTCAAGGTCAACGTCAACGCCCGGTACGCCACCGACGGCGCCGGCCGCGCCGTGTTCGCGGCGGCCTGCGAGCGCGCCGGAGTGCCGTGGCAGACGTTCGTCTCCAACAACGCGATGCCCTGCGGCACCACCATCGGCCCCATCACCGCAGCCCGGCACGGCATCCAGACCGTCGACATCGGCGTGGCGATCCTCTCGATGCACAGCGCGCGCGAACTGTGCGGCGCCGACGACCCGTACCTGCTCGCCAACGCCCTCACCGCGTTCCTCGCCGAATGACCCGCCGGCCGCGCACGTGAACCACCGTGCCGCCCAAAGGGATTGACCGTCCGGGGCCCGGGTACCCGGACGGTCCACCACCTTTCACGGAGGCGAGATCCATGGGCTTGGGCGGCTGCATCATCCTCATAGCGGTGGGGGCGATCCTCACCTTCGCGACGGACTGGCACGCGAGCGGTGTCAACGTCCACGTCGTGGGCCTG
Source organism: Streptomyces sp. NPDC048361 (assembly GCF_040651795.1). Taxonomy (NCBI): domain Bacteria; kingdom Bacillati; phylum Actinomycetota; class Actinomycetes; order Kitasatosporales; family Streptomycetaceae; genus Streptomyces; species Streptomyces sp. NPDC048361. The sequence continues at coordinate 48,444 of NZ_JBEZKW010000023.1, read as the reverse complement.
ATCCTGATGCTGGTCGGCATCATCGGCGTCGCCGTCTTCACCAGCGTGCTGCGCAGGCGACGCGTGGTGCCCGGCGCCACCATCGTGGAGGAGGACCGCCACCACGACGGTCTCCTGTGACCCCGGGGCGCCGTACGGGCAGCCGGCCGCACGGAACCTGTGCCGACACCTGTGTCGACCGCCTCACGTGACCCCCGCCACCTGAGGCCCGAGGCGCGAGTTCCGGCCCCGCACCCCGCGTATCCTCGACTGTCCGGGCCCTGACCAGGTCCGGGAAGTCCGGGAACGGGGAGCTAGGGGGTACCGCCACCGTGGAGTTCCGCGTCCTGGGGACGGTGACCGTGGCGACGGAGGACGGCGCGTTCCTCGCGCTGGGCCCGGCAAAGCGGCGCAGCCTGCTCGCCATGCTGCTGCTCCGGCCCAACACCGCGATATCCGTCGAGCGGCTCACCGAAGCCCTGTGGGACGAAGAGCCGCCCCAGCACTCGCGGACCGTACTCCAAGGCCATGTCTCGCGGCTGCGGGCGCTGTTGGCCGAGCACGACGCCGACGCCTACGGCATCGAACTGGTCACCCAGGGCTCCGCCTACGTACTGCGGCTGCCCGAAACCCTCATCGACGCGCACCGCTTCGAAGAACTCGTCGCACTCGCCCGCGGCGGCCGCGCCCCCGGTGACGCGGTACTCATGCTGCGCGAGGCGCTCGCCCTGTGGCAGGGCCCCGCCCTCACCGGCACCGTCCCGAGCCCGCCCCTCCAGGGCGCCGTCCACACCCTCGAAGAGCTCAGGCTCGCCGCGGTCGAGGCTCTCGCCGAGGCGTACGGGCAGCTCGGCGAGTACGGCCGGGCCGCCGCCGTGCTGCGGACCGAAGCTGTCGCCCACCCCCTGCGCGAGCCCCTGTCGGCCGCACTGATGCTGGCCCTCAGCCGCTCCGGCCGGCAGTCCGACGCGCTCGAATGGTTCCACCGCACCCGCCGTCTGCTCGCCGACGAACTCGGCGTCGATCCCGGCCCCGCGCTCAGTGAAGCGTACGCCGTCGTCCTGCGGGCCGGTGTGCCCGCCACCACGGCCGACCCGAGCGCCGCCGCCGCCGAATCCGACCCCGGACCCGAACCCGAACCAGCCTTTGCCGTACCGGAGTTGCTGCCGCGCAGGCCGCGCGGGTTCAGCGGGCGTCAGGCGGAGCTTGCCGCACTCGGCCGTGCCACAGCCGGACAGTACGGGGCGATCGCGCTGGTCACGGGAGGCGCGGGCGTCGGCAAGACCGCGCTCGCCGTGCAGTGGGCGCACGAGCGGCAGAGCGACTTCCCCGACGGCCGCCTCTTCGCCGACCTGTGCGGCTACAGCGACACCCCGGCCCGCCAAGTCACCGTCGTGCTCAGGGAGTTCCTGCTCGCGCTCGGCGTTCCCGTGCAGCGCGTGCCCGAGACCGAGGCCGGCATGGGGGCGCTCTACCGCTCGCTCACCGCCGACCGGCGCATCCTGGTCGTGCTCGACAACGCCCGCGACTCCGAGCAGGTGCGCCCGCTGCTCCCCGGCGGCGACCACAGCGTCACCCTCGTCACCAGCCGCGACCGGCTCGGCGGTCTCGTCGCCTCCGACGCGGCGCGCCCCGTCCGCCTCGACGAACTGCCCGCCGCCGACTGCACCGCGCTGCTTGCCGCCGTGCTCGGCGAGGACCGGGTGGCCGCCGAGCCCGGGGCGGCCGCCCGCCTCGCCGAGCTCTGCGACGGGCTTCCGCTCGCGCTGCGCGTCACCGCGGCGCGTCTCGCCGCCCGCCCCCAGTGGACGCTGGCCGCGCTCGCCGACGAACTCGCCGACGAACAACGCCGGTTGAGTCTCCTCCGCGTCGAAGACACGGGGGTGGCGGCTGCCCTGCGTCTGACCGTCCAGCAACTGCCCGAGCAGGCCCGGCGGATGTTCCGCGCGCTCGGCCTGCACACCGGCTCAGAACTCGACCGGTACAGCGCCGCCGCGCTCGCCGGCTGCACCCCCGACCAGGCCGCCGCGGCCCTCGAACGGCTCGCCGCGGCCCACCTGGTGGTCGAATCGGGCCCCCACGGCCCGGGCCGGCCGGGCAGCGCACCGGCCTCTGTACATCCCGGCAGCCTGCCCGGCCCCGCAGACCCCGGGGCGTACGCCCACCTCGGATCCCCTCATCCCGGACGCGCCGACGCCCACCCGAACCTCCCGCTCGGCTCTGTACACCCCGGGCGCGCCGACGCGTACACCCTTCACGACCTCGTACGCCTCTACGCCCGCGCGCTCGCCCCCGAGGCCGACCCCGACGGGCTCACCCGACTCCTCGACCACTACCTCCACACCGGGCTCGTGGCGACCGCCACCGCCGAACCCGGCAGCCAGCCCTGCTTCGCGCCGCCGCCCGGCGCCCGGCGGCCCGCGGCGGTGCGCGAGTTCGAGGACCGGCAGGCCGCGCTCGCCTGGTACGAGGCCGAACGGGCCACCCTGCGCGGCGCGGTCGCCGCCGCCGTCGGCGCCGGGATGCACGACCGCGCCTGGCGGCTCGTGCTGCTTCAGTGGCCGCTCATCCTGTGGCGAGTCCGCGACGGCTGGGTCCCGCTGCTCGAACAGGCCCTGGAATCAGCCGAGTTGGAGCAGGAGTTGGATGCGCAATCCCGCACCCGCGCGCTGCTCGGCTGGGTGCTGCACGAGGAGGGCCGCTTCGACGAGGCCCTCGCCCAGTTGGAGAAGGCCCCGGACCTGGCCCGCCGGGCCGGCTCCGTCACCAGCGAGGCCGTCGCCCGTATCAACCTCGCGCTCATCCTCACCCAGTACGGCGAGGTCGGCCGGGCCGGGGATCTGCTCGACCAGGCCCTCACCCTGGCAGGCCGCGCCCGCGACCGGTCCACCGAGATGCTCGCCCACCAGCATCTGGCCCGGCACTTCCTGAGCGCCGGCGACCATGGGCTCGCCCTCTCCCACTCCCGGCTCGGCCTCGAACTCGGCCCCTCACCCGAGGCGATCCCCCGCCGGGTGCTGCTGCGCACGAGCTACGGCGAGGCGTTGGCGGGGCTCGGGCGGCCCGAGGAGGCACGGCGGCAGCTCGTCGATGCGGCGCGGGAGGCGGACGAGCACGGGTACGAGGAGGGTGCGGCGGCTGCTCGGGCCAGCTTGGCCCAACTCCCCCGGGGCTCCGCCCCCGACCCGGCGATGCCTGCTCAACCTCCCACCCGTGCGGCTACTTGAGGGCGGCGGCTGCTTGAGGGTGGCGGCTCCTGAGGGTGGCGGCTCCTTGAGGGTGGCGGCTCCCTGGGGCTCCGCGCCCCAGACGCCGTTCGCACCTGAACGGTGCTCGTCCTCAAACTCCCCCAAGCCCTTAAGGGCCAGGGACCCCCACGACCGGCTGAGGTTGCCCATGCGGACCAGCACCGAGTAGTTCAGGGGCGTGGGAGCGGCGCAGGTGAGCGGGCCCGGGCCCGGCGAGGCGTCAGGCCCCCCCCGGACGCGCTCTATTGTCTGACCATACGCAGAACCGGGGCGTTAGCCGAACGATAGGCCCGCCGGTGAGGCTGGTGCGGCGCATGGACACGAGCGGCGACGCACCACGCGCGGGGATGCGCATCAGGACCGGGAGAGACCATGCGGGGGCACGGAGGCAAGGGCGCGGGCGGAGGCATACGTACAGCCAACGGCGCGGGCAACGACGACGCGGGCAACAGGGTCGCGAGCAACAGCGGCACGGTCAACGGCGGCGCGAGCAACAGCGGCACGGGCGTGGCCGCAGTCGCCGTCCTGGGGGCCCTGCTGTGCGCTTCCCTGACGGCCTGCACCGGCCCCACCACAGCTGCTTCCCCCGTCGGTAATGCCGGCATCGGCACGGCAACGGTGTCGCACGGTGCGTCTGCCCCGGCGCACTCCGGCTCCCCGCACGGGCACCCCGCCTCCACCACCGACCCCGGCTCCGCGGGTCGGAGCCCGACGCCGAGCCTGACAACCGCCGTGATCACCCCGGGCGCCTCGCCTTCCGCCCCCGCGCCGTCGGCGAGCGGGTCCGCCCGGCCCCCGGGGTCCGCCACCCCCCGTACGGGCCCGGCGGACGACGGCGGTGAGGACGACGGCGGTGAGGACGCCCGCGTCTTCTGCTCGCCCACCGCACTCTCCTTCGTCTTCCGCATCGCCGACGAGCCACGCGGGGGCCGCGGTTCACGGCCCCCCGGCGCCGATGTCCGCGCCCCGGGCGACGCGGTCCTGGTGGCCCGCAACACCTCGGGGCACACCTGCGTCCTACGCGGCTTTCCCACGCTGACCGTCACCGACGACACCGGGCGCCCTCTGATCACCGCGACGCGGACCAAGCCGTTCACCAAGCCGTTCGCCCTGCACCCGGGGGCGGGCGGTGTGGCTCGGGTGCACTACACCGCCCACCGGGGCTGCCCGGGCACGGCGGTGCGGGTGTCCGTACCCGGCTCCGGCACCGCGAACAGCGTGCCGGTCCTGGACGCGCGGGGCCGCCCGGCCCTGCTGTCCGTGTGCGGACCGGCGCTCCACATCGGGGAGTTCACCCCGGGCTTCGGCTGAGTTCCGCCCAGTCCACCAGCTCCTCCCACCCGCTAGCTCCCCGCGGCGTCCATGCCCGCGAGCACCAGCGGCAGCCGGGCCGCGCCGCCCTCGACGATCCGTACCGGCACGCCCCAGTCCTGCTGATGCATGTGGCAGGCCGGGTACTCGTTGGCCGGGTCGTCGTCGCACGAGGCGGCCATCGCCGAGACGTGCAGGACGCCCTCGGTGACCGCCGGGTTCAGGGCGAGTTCGCGCGCGAGGTCGGTGCCGGTGCCCTCGCCGGTGAGGATCAGCTCGGGCGGGGTCGAGGAGACGAGCAGCCGCGTGGACGGGCCGTAACGGGTGTCCAGCTTCTGCCCGGCCGGCGCCTGGAACACCACATCCAACTGGAGCCGCCCCGGGGCGACTTCGGTCGCCGCGCGCTGCGTGCGGTGCGCCACCGCTTCGACCCGTACGGCCTCATCGGGCAGCCGAAGCCGGGTCAGCCGGTGCCGCGCCGACTCGACGACGACGATGTCGTCCGCGACGAGTACGGCGCCGCTTGGCTCCCTCAACTCCGTTGCCAGTGTGGTGACGTGACCGCTCGCCGGGTCGTAGCGGCGCAGCGCGTGGTTGTACGTGTCGGACACGGCGACCGAGCCGTCCGGCAGCGCGGTGACGCCGAGCGGGTGCTGGAGCAGCGCCTGCGCTGCGTCGCCGTCGCGGTGTCCGAAGTCGAAGAGGCCCGTGCCGACGGCGGTGTGCACGGCGCCGCCGGTGTCGACGTAGCGCAGCGCGGAGGTCTCGGAGTCGGCGACCCAGAGCCGGTCCTCGGTGGCGGCGAGCCCGGAGGGCTGTGCGAACCAGGCCTCGGCGCCCGGCCCGTCGACGAGGCCCTCGTTGGTGGTGCCGGCCGCGACCTCGACGGTCTTCGTCTCCGGGTCGTACGTCCACAGCTGGTGCACGCCGGCCATGGCGATCCACACCTTGCCGCGCCACCACGCGACGTCCCATGGCGAGGAGAGGTCCACGTCGAGGGCGGGCCCGGAGGTGGGCCGGCCCTGCCACCACTGCTTGCCGGTGCCCGCGAGCAACTCGATCTCGCCGCTCACCGGGTCGAAGGTGCGCAGCGCGTGGTGCACGGTGTCGGCGACGACGACCCTGCCGTCGGGAAGCAGTGCGAGCCCCTGCGGCTCCCTGAACTGCCCGTCCCCGCCGATCCGCCGCACGACGCTCTCCCCGTCGGGGGCGAGCTCGACCAGCTGGTGGCGGGTGGTGTCGGAGACCAGCAGGTTCCCGCTCGGCAGCGCGAGCGCCTTGCCGGGGAAGCGGAGGTCGGTGGCGACGGGCTCCGGCGGTACGTACGGCCCGTCGCCGCGCCGCAGCGTGCCCTTCGCGCCGTGCTCGGCCTCCAGCTCCGCCACGAGACGCTCGATGGCGTGGGCATGCCCCTCACCGGCGTGCTGGGCGACGATGTATCCCTCGGGGTCGATCACCACGAGTGTGGGCCAGGCGCGGACGGCGTACTGCTTCCACGTCGCGAGGTCCGGGTCGTCGAGTACGGGATGCTCCACGCCGTACCGCTCGACGGCGTCGACCACGGCCTGGTGCTCGGCCTCGTGCACGAACTTCGGCGAGTGCACCCCGACGATCACCACGGTGTCCCGGTGCTTCTCCTCCAGCTCGCGCAGCTCGTCCAGGACGTGGAGGCAGTTGATGCAGCAGAAGGTCCAGAAATCTACGACAACGCACTTGCCTCGCAGGTCAGCAAGGGTGAGCTCTTTACCGCCGGTGTTCAGCCAGCCGCCCTTGCCGATCAGCTCGGGGGCACGGACTCGGGCACGGCGGGGCGCGGGGGCAGGGGTGGGCGCCGGGGCAGCATCGTTCATGGTTCAAGCTTGCCATCCCGTCGTGAACGGCCTGTGTCACCGTTCGCTCGCCGCCGTCACTCGCTGCTCGCCGCTCGCTGCTCGCCGTCAGGCGCGTACCGTTTGCCGCTCGGCGTTCGCCGTTCGGCGGGGCTCCCGGATGGGCAGGGGTGTAGCCATGAAATACCTCGTGCGGGACAAGATCTTCGCCATTGGCGACGACTACTGGATCGAGACCGAGGACGGCCGCCAGGCTTTCCTCGCCGACGGGAAAGCGCTGCGGCTGCGCGACACGCTGGAGCTGAAGGATCCCTCGGGGCGGGTGTTGATCACGCTCCGGAAGAAGATGTTCGCCCTGCGGGACACGATGACCATCGAGCGGGACGACCAGGCGTTGGCGACGGTCCGCCGCAAACGGCTCTCGCTGCTGCGCAACCACTACCGCGTGAACCTCGTCGAGGGCACGGAGCTCGACGTGACCGGCAAGATCCTGGACCGCGAGTTCACTGTCGAGTACGAGGGTGAGCTGCTCGCCCATGTGTCGCGCAAGTGGTTCCGCGTCCATGAGACGTACGCGGTGAACGTCGTGCGGGAGGACGCGGATGCGGCGCTGATGATCGCGGTGGTGATCTGTGTGATCCGCATGGACGAGAGGGAGCGCGGCCACGACGACTGACCCCGCGCCGGGCCGGGCGCCCTCCCGGGGGCGCGGGGAACCGCGCGGGTGTCCCAGCACGGTCCGCACCCGAAAGCGGTGTTGCTAGCGGCCGAGGACCCTGTCCTTGAGGGCCGGGAAGACCTCCCGGGTTTCGGTGACCTTCGACGGGTCGAGATCCACCGTGAGGATCTCCTCACTCCGCCCCGCCTCGGCAACGACCTCGCCCCAGGGGTCGACGACCACACTGTGCCCCGCCTGCTCGACCCCCGCATGCGTCCCCGCCGTCCCACAGGCCAAGACGTACGCCTGGTTCTCGACCGCACGGGCCCGCGCGAGCAGCGACCAGTGGGCGCGGCGGCGCTCGGGCCAGCCAGCGGAGACGACCAGCGCCTGGGCGCCGGCGTCGACCAGGCCGCGGAACAGCTCGGGGAAGCGCAGGTCGTAGCAGGTGGAGAGCCCCAGCGTGAGCTCGGGCAACGGCACGGTGACCAGGCGATCACCCGCGCCCATCAGCACCGCCTCACCCTTGTCGAAGCCGAAGCGGTGGATCTTGCGGTAGGTGTGCGCGAGCGCGCCATCGGGCGAGAAGACGAGGGAGGTGTTGTAGAGCGCGCCATCCGCACCCCGCTCCGGAATGGACCCCGCGTGCAGCCACACCCCGGCGTCCCGGGCCGCCTCCGACATCGCCTGCGCCGTGGCACTCACCGTGGCACTCGACGGGGCGCTCACCACGGAGCTCGACGAGGTAGCCGACGGGGCGCTCGGCGAAGGCCCGCGCAGCGTCTCCGCCTCGTCCGCGAAGAGCTCGTAGGCGAACGCGCCCACCGTCCACAGTTCGGGAAGCACGACCAGGTCGCTGCCCCGTTGCCCCCGCACCAGTGAACCCACCCGCCGGCGGCGGGAATTGATGGATTCATCGGGGTTTACATCGATCTGGATGAGCGAAGCGCGCACAGTACCACCGTCCTGGCCTTCGAGCCGTCAGCACTATGGGAAACAGCCTACGATCGTCACACCAAAGCACTGCCGGGGTGCTGCCCGGCAGCGTAACTTAGCGTCCAAGCCTCCCACGCAGCCCGCAGTCCAGCCCGCGTACAAAAGAACCGCCGAGGGGTCCCGTGACCGTCCATCCCAGCCTTCAGACCTACGCCGATGCCTGGACCCACTCCATCGAGGCGATATCGGAGCTGGTGCAACCGCTCGTCGAGGGCGAGTGGAACCGTGCGACACCCTGCCCCAACTGGTCGGTGCGCGACATCGTGTCGCACATCATCGGCATGGAGTGCGAGCAGCTGGGCGACCCGAGGCCGATCCACACCCTGCCGCGCGACCTCTTCCACGTACAGACCGAGTTCGCTCGCTACATGGAGATGCAGGTCGATGTGCGCCGGCACCACACGGCGCCGGAGATGACCTCCGAGCTGGAGTACACGGTCATTCGCCGGGCGCGTCAGCTGCGCAACGAGAACCGGGACCCCGACACCAAGGTGCGCGCCCCGCTCGGCGCCGAGCAGACCCTGGAACTCGCGCTGCGGATGCGGGCGTTCGACGTGTGGGTGCATGAGCAGGATCTGCGCTGGGCCCTCAACAAGCCCGGCAACCTGGACTCGCCGGGCGCGTACGTGGCCCGCGACGTCCTGCTGAGCGCGCTGCCCAAGGTCGTGGCGAAGAACGCGGGCGCCCCCGCCAACTCGGCGGTCGTCTTCGACATTCACGGCCCGCTGGAGTTCCTGCGTACGGTGCGGGTCGACGCGGACGGGCGCGGCACCGTCGACGGCGCGCCCTCGCTCGGCCCGCTGGTCACCCTCGCCATGGACTGGGAGACGTTCCTGCGGCTCGCGTGCGGCCGGGTCCGCGCGCATGCCGTCGCCGACCGGGTGAAGGCGGAGGGCGATCAGGCGCTGGCCGACGCCATCCTGCGGGAGTTCGCGGTCACGCCGTAAGGCACCCCCGGGGCACCCCCGCTACACCGGCACGTGCACCGCTTCCACCCGGCTCGCCACCCGCCGGTCCCGCTCGCGGCGTTGGGCGCGGGCCCGCAGCCGCAGGATCTGGGCGAGGCCCAGCGCCTCCAGGAAGAACACCGAGGAGAACGCGATCCGGTAGTTGTCCCCGGTCGCGTCGAGCAGCACGCCCACCGCGAGCAGCGTCGTCATGGAGGCGATGAAGCCGCCCATGTTGGTGATGCCGGACGCGGTGCCCTGGCGTTCGGGCGGGTTGGCGGGGCGCGAGAAGTCGAAGCCGATCATCGAGGCCGGCCCGCACGCGCCGAGCACCAGGCAGAGGGTGACCAACAGCCACATCGGCGCGTGGGCCCCGGGATACGCGATGGTGGCGGCCCACATGAGTGCGGTCGCCCCCACGGTGCCGAGCGCCAGGGGCAGTCGGGCCGCGTGGTGGCGGGCTATGAGCTGCCCGTACACCAGGCCCACGACCATGTTGGAGAGCACCACAAGCGTCAGCAGTCCGCCGGCCGTTCCCCGGTCGAGGCCCTGCGCCTCCACGAGGAACGGCATGCCCCACAGGAGCAGGAACACCATCGCGGGGAACTGCGTGGTGAAGTGCACCCACATGCCGAGCCGGGTGCCGGGTTCGCGCCACGACTCGGTGATCTGACGGCGTACGTACGCGGCTCCGGCGTGGTGGGCGGGCGGCGGCTCGTGGCCCTCGGGGTGGTCGCGCAGGAAAAGCAGCAGCAGGACCAGGACGGCGACGCCGGCGAGCGAGCTGCCCGCGAAGGTCTGGGTCCAGCCGACGCCGTGCAGGGCGCGGGCGATGACGAGGGTGGAGACCAGGTTGCCGGCCATCCCGAACAACGCGGCGACCTGCCCGATCATCGGGCCGTGCTTGGCGGGGAACCAGCGCGAGCCGAGCCGCAGCACACTGATGAAGGTCATCGCGTCGCCACAGCCGAGCAGCGCGCGGGAGGCGAGGGCGGTGGCGTACGAGGGGGAGAGGGCGAAGCCGAGCTGGCCGATGGTGAACAGGACGGTCCCGAGCACCAGGACCTTCTTGGTGCCGAGCCGGTCGACCATGAGGCCGACGGGTATCTGCATCCCCGCGTACACCAGGAGCTGGAGTATGGAGAAGGTGGACAGGGCCGAGGCGTTGACGTGGAAACGCGCCGCGGCGTCCAGGCCCGCGACACCGAGCGAGGTACGGAAGATGACGGCGACGAAATAGACGCCGACACCTATGCCCCACACGAACGCGGCCCGGCGCCCGCCGAGCGGCTGCGGCGCCGGCAGTGCGGCGGAGCTCATCGGTCGTCCCCCCTGACAAGGATCTTGACCCAGCTCAGGTGCTGTCGCACACACTGCGCGGCGCGCTCGCCGTCGCCGTCCCTGATCGCGGCCAGCATCTCCTCGTGCTCGGCGATGTTCTTGGCGACGCGGTCGGGCTGGGCGTGCATGACGGCGACGCCCATCCGCAGCTGACGGTCGCGCATCTGGTCGTAGAGCCGGGCCAGGATCTCGTTCCCGGCGTTACGCACGATCTCGGCGTGGAAGCACCGGTCGGAGACGGCGAGCGCCGCCAGGTCCCCGGCGGCCGCCTGTTCCTTCTGCTCCGCGAGCAGCTCCTGGAGCCGCACGACGAGGCGCTCGGGTGCGGGCACGGCCCTGCGCACCGCGAACTCCTCGACGAGCAGCCGCGTTTCGACCACGTCCGCCGTCTCCTGCGCGGAAACGGCGAGGACGAGGGCGCCCTTCTTCGGATAGAGCTTGATCAGCCCTTCCACTTCGAGCTTGAGCAGCGCCTCGCGCACCGGTGTCCGCGACACCCCGACCGCCTCGGCCAGCTCGCCCTCGGTGAGCAGCGTGCCGCCCTCGTAACGGCGGTCGAGCACCGCCTGCTTGACGTGCATGTAGACGCGGTCGGCGGCGGGCGGACGCTTGGTCGCCGTACTGGTTGCAGGTTTGGTTGCAGGCTTGGTTGCGGGGGCGGGCGCGGGAGGCATGCGCACAGGATAGATACAACAGGGGTGCAACAGAAACCACCGTCCGGATCGCGGGACGGTGGTTCCTTACATCGTGATGTCAGGGCGTCAGGACGTCGTGCGGGTCAGACGCTGCGGGCCGCGTACGTCAGGCGCGGTGGGCCGAGCGGCGGCGCAGGACGATGTAGCCGCCGGCACCCACGACGGCCGGGCCCGCGCCGCCCGCGGCCAGCGCGACCGTGTCGTCGGAGGACCGTCCGGTGAACTCGGCGCCCGCCGCTACGGCGCCCTTGGGCACGACCGAGGTCTGCCCCGCGGTGCCGGCCAAGGGCGCGGACGACGGCGTGGTGACGGCCGCACCGGTGTTCAGCTTGCAGCCCTTCGGCAGCTTGGGGAAGTCCTGGATCGCGTACTTGGATCCCACGCCGCCCTCGACCTTGGACTTGAGCTGCGGGGCGACCCCGTACGGGTTGAGGATCTCGACGTAGATGCCGGCCGAAGCGGGCAGCTTGGGGTGCTTGCGGTCGAGCGTGCCGAGCGAGGGCGCCGGGGCGCCGGAGGCGTCGGCGAAGGTGGCCTTCGGGCCGCTCGGGCTCATGGTCAGCACCGCGTCGGTGCCGGCGCCGATCGAGCGGCTCTGCGTGACCGTGCAGCCCTTGGTGGTGACAGCGCCCGCGGTCGGCGCGGTCGGCTTGGCGGTCGGCTTGCCCGTGGGCTTGGTGGCGGGCTCGCCCTTGGGCAGGGCGTACGTCTTGACGGTGCCGTCGGGGGCCGTGACCTTGACGCTGGGGGTGGCGCTCGCGGCATTGACCAGCTGCGCCTTGAGGCCGGTGACGTACTCGTGGGTGGTGGCGACCGGGTGGGCACGGTCGACGATGGCGAGGACCTTCACGGCCCAGACGTCGCCCGGCTTCCAGTTCGGGCCCACGGCGCGGAAGTAGGCCTCCGGGCCCTCGGCGCCGTTGCGCAGCACCGCCAGCACACCGTGCTCGGCGTCCTTGTAGACGAGGACCTTCTCGCCGTCGTAGCGGTCCACCGGCGCCTGGGCGACCGAGCCCGAGGCCCCGGACGGGGCCCCGGACGCCGCCGGCGTGGCCGCGTAGGCGGCGGCCGGGGTGAGGAGGGCTCCCGCGAGTGCGGCGACGGCGATCGCGGCGCGGAGCGGCGTGCGGAGGGAGGTGCGGGCGTAGGTCGACATGAACGACTCCATGGCACAGGGCGGCCGAGTGGCCGGAGAAGGAAGAAGTGGAGGTCGCATGCCGCCTCCTCTGCCGGGTGGGGCCGTTGAGGCTGGGCGGGGCTGCTGGAACAAACCTAGGGAACACCTGTGTGGGAAACGTCCATCCTCTGTCACGGGCGTGTGACAGAGGGCACAGCCTTGCCGTCCACGCGTACCGGACCGCACCCGACCGAGGCCACTGCTTGTCCGCCGTCCCGCCCGACACCACTGTCCGCCCATCCCACGCTCCCGTCCACCCGAATCCCGCCCATCCCGGACGGAACGCACCGCGGCCCCCGGCGCGTCCGAAGACACATCGGGGGCCGCGGGCCGACCGCGGCGCGGCAACGGTGTGCCGGGCGGGCGGCCCTGTCGGGGTCGGGGCGGTCAGGCCCAGGTGATGAGGCGCTTGGGCCGTTCCAGGACGGCCGCCACATCGGCGAGCACCTTCGAGCCGAGCTCGCCGTCGACGAGCCGGTGGTCGAAGGAGAGCGCCAGCGTGGTGACCTGGCGCGGCTTGACCTTGCCCTTGTGGACCCACGGCTGGAGCTTGATCGCACCGACCGCGAGGATCGCGGCCTCGCCTGGGTTGAGGATCGGGGTGCCGGTGTCCACGCCGAACACGCCGACGTTGGTGATGGTCACCGTGCCGCCCGACATCGCCGCCGGCGACGTCTTGCCCTCGCGAGCCGTCGACACCAACTCGCCCAGCGACTGAGCCAGTTGCGGCAGGGTCTGAGCGTGGGCGTCCTTGATGTTCGGGACGATGAGACCGCGCGGGGTGGCCGCGGCGATGCCCAGGTTCACATAGTGCTTGAGCACGATCTCCTGGTTCGCCTCGTCCCACGAGGCGTTGACGTCCGGATTGCGCTTGATCGCGACCAGGAGCGCCTTGGCGATCAGGAGCAGCGGGTTGACCCGCAGGCCCACCATATCCTTGTCGGCCTTGAGCTCCTCGACCAGCTTCATCGTCCGCGTCACGTCGACGGTCACGAACTCCGTGACGTGCGGCGCCGTGAACGCCGAACCGATCATGGCCTGGGCGGTCGCCTTGCGGACACCCTTGACGGGGATCCGCGTCTCGCGGGCGTCGCCGGTCTGAACGGCCGGAGCCGGAGCGGGAGTTGTTTCACGTGAAACAGGGGCCGCCTCGGCCGCGGGCGCCGCCGCCGCGTGCACGTCCTCGCGGGTGACGACGCCATCCGGGCCGGTCGGCACCACGGTGGCGAGGTCGATGCCGAGGTCCTTGGCGAGCTTGCGCACCGGAGGCTTGGCGAGCGGGCGGGCCGGCGCGGGGGCCTGGCCGTTCAGCTCGGTCTGCACGGCGCGCAGGGCCTCGGCCGGTACCTGCTCGGGAACGGAGGCTCCCTTGCGCGGGCGGCGCTTGGTCGAGGCCTCGGAGACGCCGTAGCCCACGAGGACGGGCTGGCGGCCCTTGGGCGCCTCCTCCTCGGAAGCCCCGGAAGCCGCGGAAGCTGCGGGCGCCGCGGCCGTCACGGTGGGGGCCACGGGCTCGGCGGCCGGGGGCTCCTCGGTGCCGGGAGCCACGTCCACGGTGATGATGGCCGTGCCCACGTCCACGGTCACGCCCTCGTCGAAGTGGAGCGAGCGCACCACACCGTCGTAGGGGATGGGGAGTTCGACGGCCGCCTTTGCGGTCTCGACCTCACACACCACCTGGCCGTCGGTGACGGTGTCACCGGGCTGCACGTACCACTTGAGGATCTCCGCCTCGGTGAGTCCCTCGCCGACGTCCGGCATCTTGAACTCGCGGAAGCGGGCTGCGTTCTCAGTCATTGTCGTCACGACCATTCCCTCAGTACGCCAGCGAGCGGTCGACGGCGTCGAGCACCCGGTCGAGGCCCGGCAGGTACTCCTCCTCCAGGCGCGCCGGCGGGTACGGGGCGTGGTAGCCGCCGACCCGGAGCACCGGGGCCTCCAGGTGATAGAAGCAGCGCTCGGTGATCCGGGCGGCGATCTCCGCTCCGGCGCCGTAGAAGACCGGCGCCTCATGGACCACGACCAGGCGGCGGGTGCGCTCGACGGAGGCCTGGACCGCGTCGAAGTCGATGGGCGACATCGAGCGCAGGTCCACGACCTCGATCGACTTGCCCTCCTCCTGCGCGGCGGCCGCCGCTTCCAGGCAGACCTTCACCATCGGTCCGTACGCCACCAGCGTGAGGTCCGAACCGTCGCGCACGGTGCGGGCCGCGTGCAGCGGACCCGGGATGGCGTCCGTGTCGACTTCGCCCTTGTCCCAGTAGCGGCGCTTGGGCTCGAAGAAGATCACCGGGTCGTCGCACTGGATGGCCTGCTGCATCATCCAGTACGCGTCGGACGCGTTGGAGGGGCTGACCACCTTGAGGCCCGCGACGTGCGCGAACAGCGTCTCGGGGGACTCGCTGTGGTGTTCGACCGCGCCGATGCCACCGCCGTAGGGGATGCGTACGACGACCGGCAGCTTGATCTTGCCGAGCGCGCGGGCGTGCATCTTGGCGAGCTGCGTGACGATCTGGTCGTACGCGGGGAAGACGAAGCCGTCGAACTGGATCTCCACGACGGGCCGGTAGCCGCGCAGCGCCAGGCCGATCGCGGTGCCGACGATGCCGGACTCGGCGAGCGGGGTGTCGATGACCCGGTCCTCGCCGAAGTCCTTGAACAGCCCGTCGGTGACGCGGAAGACACCGCCGAGCTTGCCGACGTCCTCGCCCATGATGAGGACCTTGGGGTCGGTCTCCATCGCCTTGCGCAGCGACTCGTTGATCGCTTTGGCGATCGGCAACTTCTGTACGGCCATGACTAGTTGCCCTCCCCGTCCGAGAACGACGCCTGGTAGGCGGCGAACTGGGCGCGCTCCTCGTCGACCAGCGCGTGGCCGTCGGCGTAGATGTGGTCGAAGATCGCCATCGGCTCGGGGTCGGGCATGGCGCGCACCGCCTCACGCACCCGCTTGCCGAGCGTCTCCGACTCGGTCTCCAGCTCCTCGAAGAACGCGGCGTCCGCGTGGCCGGCGTTCTCCAGGTAGGCGCGCAGCCGCAGGATCGGGTCCTTGGCCTCCCACGCCTCGCGCTCCTCGTCGGCCCGGTACTTCGTCGGGTCGTCGGAGGTGGTGTGCGCGCCCATGCGGTAGGTGAACGCCTCGACCAGGGTGGGGCCTTCACCGCGCCGGGCCCGCTCCAGGGCGGACTTGGTGACGGCCAGGCAGGCCAGCACGTCGTTGCCGTCGACGCGGACACCGGGGAAGCCGAAGCCCTGGGCGCGCTGGTAGAGCGGTACGCGCATCTGCTTCTCGGTGGGCTCGGAGATCGCCCACTGGTTGTTCTGGCAGAAGAACACGACGGGGGCGTTGTAGACGGCGGAGAAGGTGAAGGCCTCCGCGACGTCGCCCTGGCTGGAGGCGCCGTCACCGAAGTAGGCGACCACCGCGCTGTCCGCGCCGTCCTTGGCCACGCCCATCGCGTACCCGGTGGCGTGCAGCGTCTGCGAGCCGATGACGATCGTGTACAGATGGAAATTGTTGGTATTCGGGTCCCAGCCGCCGTGGTTGACGCCACGGAACATGCCGAGCAGGTTGGTCGGGTCGACCCCACGGCACCAGGCGACGCCGTGCTCGCGGTAGGTCGGGAAGACGTAGTCGTCGTCCCGCAGCGCACGCCCGGAGCCGATCTGAGCGGCCTCCTGGCCGAGCAGCGAGGCCCACAGGCCCAGCTCGCCCTGGCGCTGCAGTGCGGTGGCCTCGGCGTCGAAGCGCCGGGTCAGCACCATGTCGCGGTAGAGACCGCGCAGCTCATCGGCGCTCAGGTCGACGTCGTAGTCAGGGTGCTCGACGCGCTCGCCCTCGGGCGTCAGCAGCTGTACGAGCTCGGGCTCGGCAGCCGCCTTCTTCGCGCCGGCGGCGGCGGTGCGCTTGCTGCTGCGTCGCGGTTTGCGCGCGGCAGTGCTCTCCACGGTCACGTGCGTGCTCCTCCGTCTGTCCGGCTCCCGGGTTCGCCGGTGAGCCTGGGGGTCCCCCCGGCTCGTCCGGAGCTTGGGGGAGGCTCGCCTGTCCGTCTCAAGTGCACGGGGTGTGTGCGCTCGGCCGGGGATCAGGCGTGACAGGTGCCCCGGCGAGCGCCCTGCCAAAGGCACGTTACCCAGTGCTGCGCATTACTGCGAAACCCCGCTTGACCTGCGATTTTGCTTGGATTTCCAAGTAAATCGAGAAAGTGGGGAACAGCCGCTGGTCACAGCCTTGCAGGCCGCCGGAACAACGGCACGTTATCCCGGCCGCGCAGGTTGGGGAAGGGGTCTCTTATGGCACTCTTCGGCGTGCTTCGGATGAATGTGTGAGACTGATTCCGTGCGCGAAACAGGCAAAATCACCGTATTCCTGCTCGACGACCACGAGGTGGTTCGTCGCGGCGTCCACGAAATGCTCTCCGTCGAGGACGACATCGAAGTGGTCGGCGAAGCCGGCACGGCGGCGGACGCCCTGGTCAGGATCCCGGCCACCCGCCCCGACGTCGCCGTCCTCGACGTGCGCCTCCCGGACGGCAGCGGAGTCGAGGTCTGCCGCGAGATCCGCTCGCGCAACGAGGACATCAAATGCCTGATGCTCACCTCGTTCGCGGACGACGAAGCACTTTTCGACGCGATCATGGCCGGTGCCTCGGGATATGTCCTCAAGGCGATCCGCGGAAGCGAGCTGCTGACCGCCGTGCGCGATGTCGCGGCCGGCAAGTCGCTGCTCGACCCGGTGGCCACCGCCCGCGTCCTGGAGCGGCTGCGTGACGGCGGCAAGAGCAAGGGTGACGACCGTCTGGCCAACCTCACCGACCAGGAACGCAAGATCCTCGACCTGATCGGCGAGGGCCTCACCAACCGCGTCATCGGCGAGCGCCTGCACCTCGCGGAGAAAACGATCAAGAATTACGTCTCCTCGCTCCTGTCCAAGCTGGGCATGGAGCGCCGCTCCCAGGCCGCCGCGTACGTGGCCCGGATCCAGGCGGAGAAGCAGCACTGACGCGGCACTGCCACAACACTGCCGAAGCGCTGCAGCACCGACGCAACACCGACGATGCACGGACGCGCCGGGCCCGCGGGGGCCCGGACACCGGCCCCCGGCCGTTTAAGGACCTACGGCCCGGCTCCTCGGGGCCCCCAGCTCTTCCACCGGCTCCCGCGAAACGCAAAAGTAGGGGGCATGTCCTTCGACGAGGAAGCCCGCGCCATCGAGCTGCTCGGCCGTGTTCCGTACGGCCGTGTGGCTACGAGCATGCGTGCCCTGCCGTTCGTCGCGCCCGCCCGCCATGTCGTGGTCGACGGCCGCGTGCTGCTGCGGCTGCACGCCGGCCTCGGCTACCACCACGCCTGCCTGGGCAGTGTGGTCGCCTACGGCGCGGACAACTGCGGCTCGGGCGCCGATCATGTGTGGTCTGTGCAGTTCACCGGGACCGCGGAGCCCTTCGAGCCGACCGCCGACGAGCTGGAGCTGTTCGGCGCCGCCCCCCGCGAGGTGGACGGCGAGCCCTTCGACCCGGTCTACATGCGTATCGAACCCCAGTTCGTGACGGTCCATTCGCTGGACTACTCCGAAGAGCGCCGACTCAAACACGTTGCGTGATCTAACATCTGACGAGTGCCGCGCTCATCTGCAACTCCACCCGTGGGCGATCTGCTGCGCCGCTACGAGTCCCCCGGTGAGCCGCTCTCCTGCGAACGGGTCGCCCAGGGCCTGCTGAACCGCGGCTACCGCCTCGCCACCACCCGCGGCGACTACTTCCTCAAGCACCACCTGGACGGCGACCACGAGGCCATCGCCCGCCAGCACCGCGCCACCGAACGTCTCCAGGCCCTCGGCGTCCCCGTCGCCCCGCCCGTGCCGGACGCCCACGGCGACACCGTCGCCGTCATCGGCGGCCACTGCTACGCGCTGCACCCCTGGGTGCACGGCCGCCACCGCGACGGCGCCCAGCTGTGCGCCGTGGAATCCCGCCGCCTGGGCGCGCTCCTCGGGCTCGTGCACACCTGCCTGGCCCAGGTCATGGAGCCCGACGTACCGCAGGGCGAGCACCACAGCGCCGACCCCGCGGACAGCCTCGCGCTCATCGACGACCTCGTGGCGCGCGCCCGCAGCCACCGGCCCCGCGACAGCTTCGACGAACTGGCCGAACACCGGCTTCTGGAGCGGCGGGTGCTGCTCGGCGAGCACGCCCACCGCCGCCCGGCGGCCCCCGCGACCGGCGCCTGGGTGCACGGCGACTTCCATCCGCTGAACCTGCTGTACCGCGGCGAGGGCCGCTCGGCCGAGCCCGCGGCGATCGTCGACTGGGACCGGCTCGGCGTCCAGCCACGCGCCGAGGAGGCGGTACGCGCCGCCGTGATCTTCTTCGTCCGCCCCTCGGGTCAGCTGGAGCTGGCCAAGGTGCGGGCGTACGCGCGCGCCTACCGGCGGGCCGCCGGGGCCGACGCGGAGGAGCTCGCGGCCGCCGTGCACCGGGTGTGGTGGGAGCGGCTCAACGACTTCTGGATCCTGCGCTGGCGCTACCAACTGCACGACCGAAGGGCCGATCCGCAGTTTCCTGCGGCATCGGCCCTTGCGGTGTGGTGGACCCGCGAGTACGAGGCGGTGTGCGAGGCCTTCGCGGGGTGAGGTTCGCCCTGCGGTCAGGGGCTCGGCTTGGTGCCGCCCGGGCCGCTGGAAGTACCCGTGTTGGCGGCGCCCTGGATGGTCCCGGCGTTTCCGGCCGACGTCCCCGTGTTGCCACTGGACGTGCCCGTGTTACCGGCACTGGTACCCGTGGAGGTCCCCGTGTTGCCCGACGACGTTCCCGTATTGCCGGACGACGTCCCCGTGTTGCCGCTCGATGTGCCCTCGTTCCCCGAGGTCGTGCCCTCGGTGCCCGTACCCTCGCTCGTCCCCGACGTCGTGCCCTGGTCCGTGCCCGGCGAGTGCGACGACTGGGACTTGCTCGGTGACGGCGACGCGGAGCGCGAGCGGTGCCGCGAGGGCGACTCGCCGTTGCCGTTCGAGCTGCTGCCGTACGTCTGGCCCTGGCTGGTGCCGGGAGTGTCCGGCGTCGACGGGGTGTCCGACACGGAGGCCGACGGGGAGGTCTCCGGCGACTTCGAGGTCGTTCCCCCGCTGCCGCCCGAGCTTCCGCCCGAGTTTTGCGTCGCGTTCAGTGCGAAGGCGACGCCCGCGGCGATCGCGACGATGGCGAGCACCACGAAGAGCACCATCTTGCCCGGGCCGGACTTCTTCCCACCGCCGTGACCGTACCCGTCGTAGCCGCCGTCGTCCGGGTTGGACGGCGGCAGGATCGGGCCGCCGAACTGCGACGTGTCCCCGTGCACGGGGTGGCCCATGGCCGCGGTGGCCCCGGCCATGCCCATCGCCGGCGTCCGGGCGTTCTCGTGCATCATCTCGACCGGCCCGGTGTTCCAGGTGCCGGTGTGGCCGCCCTGCGCCTGGAGCATCTGCAACCCGTACTGGACCAGGCCGCGCATCTCCTCGGCGGACTGGAAACGGTCGTCCGGGTCCTTGGCGAGAGAACGCATGACGAGGCCGTCGAGTTCCGGCGGCGCGACATGCGCCACCTGCGACGGCGGCACCGGCATGTCCTGGACGTGCTGGTAGACCACCGACAACGGTGTCTCACCGATGAACGGCGGCCGCTGCGCGAGGAGTTCGTACAGCAGGCAGCCGGTCGCGTACAGGTCGGAGCGGTGGTCGACGGCCTTGCCGAGCGCCTGCTCGGGCGAGAGGTACTGGGGGGTTCCCATGACCATGCCGGTCTGCGTCATCGTCGACTGGGCGCCGTGCAGGGCGCGCGCGATGCCGAAGTCCATCACCTTGACCGCACCGGTGTCGGTGATGATCACGTTGGCCGGCTTGATGTCACGGTGCACGATGCCGTGCTGGTGCGAGTAGGCGAGCGCTTCGAGCACGCCCGAGACGATGATCAGCGCCTGCTGCGGCGGCGGCGCGTCCGCGTCGACCAGGAGGTCGCGGATGGTGCGCCCCTCGACGAGCTCCATCACGATGTACGGGACGGTCTGGCCGCCCACGAAGTCCTCGCCGGAGTCGTACACCGCCACCACCGCGTGGTGGTTGAGGCCGGCCACCGACTGCGCCTCACGCGTGAAGCGCGCCTTGGACACCGGGTCCTCGGCAAGATCGGCACGGAGCAGCTTCACGGCGACGGTGCGGCCGAGGCGCACGTCCTCGGCGGCGAACACCTCGGCCATGCCGCCGCGGCCCAGCCGGTGGGTGAGGCGGTACCGGCCGTCGCCGACGAGACCGCCGACCCACGACTCGTGGTCCTGCCCATCGGCCATCCCGGCGCCGTTTCCGTCGGGTTCGGGTGCCATCAGTCCTCGCCGTCGTATCTGGCCGCGTCCGCGGTCTTCCTTACGGTCTTCCGTCGTGCTCATCCGCTGGTTGTGCAGTAGTGCACGCTACAGCGTTGGCGGGGGCCGCCGGTCCGGGATGGACCGGCCATCCCATCGGTTCCGCGTGCACCCATGCATATCTCGTACGGTTTCCATGCCATTCCTGTAACGCTTGCGAGTCTCTTCCCGTGCGTACGGTCACGGAACGGGCACCCGGCTTGACGTGACCCACCCCTCGGGCAGACTTGGCCTGAAAAATCGAGGATCATCACTGGCCGCCGGGCCAAGGGGGATGCACAGTCATGAGCCAGGACGGCGCACACGGCCGCTATGCGGGCGGTTCCATCGCGGGCGGGCGCTACCAGCTGCGCGACCTCCTCGGCGAGGGCGGAATGGCGTCGGTGTACCTCGCGTACGACTCCGCCCTCGACCGCCAGGTCGCCATCAAGACCCTGCACACCGAACTCGGCCGGGAGCAGTCCTTCCGCGAGCGGTTCCGCCGTGAGGCGCAGGCGGTCGCCAAGCTGCAGCACACCAACATCGTCTCCGTCTTCGACACGGGCGAGGACACGGTGCTGTTCAACGGCGCCCCGGGCGGCGACGGCGTGATGCCGTACATCGTCATGGAGTACGTGGAGGGCGAGCCGCTCGGCTCGACGCTGCAGCGCGACATCCATCAGCACGGCGCGATGCCCGCCGACAAGGCCCTCAAGGTGACCGCCGACGTGCTGGCCGCCCTGGAGGTCAGCCACGAGATGGGCCTGGTCCACCGGGACATCAAGCCGGGCAACGTGATGATGACCAAGCGCGGCATCGTCAAGGTGATGGACTTCGGCATCGCCCGCGCCATGCAGTCCGGCGTCACCTCCATGACCCAGACCGGCATGGTCGTCGGCACCCCCCAGTACCTTTCGCCCGAGCAGGCCCTCGGCCGCGGTGTGGACGCCCGCTCCGACCTGTACTCGGTCGGCATCATGCTCTTCCAGCTCCTGACGGGACGCATCCCCTTCGACGCGGACTCGCCGCTGGCGATCGCGTACGCACACGTCCAGGAGGAGCCGGTCGCCCCGTCCTCCGTCAACCGGTCGATCACCCCGGCCGTGGACGCGCTGGTGGCCCGCGCCCTGCAGAAGAACCCGAACGAGCGCTTCCCCAGCGCCCAGGCCATGCACGACGAGATCCACCGGATCGCCTCCGCGGGCCAGATGGGCGCGGCCCCGGTCATCACCGGCGGCGCCCCGCCGGTCAGCGGCACGGGCGTCGGCGCCACGGTCTTCCCGCCCCTCGACTCGGCGGCCGCACCCGGCCCCCAGGGCGTCGTGCAGACGCCGTACCAGCCGGGCCCCTACGGTCCGCCGACCCCGGCGCCGACCCCGATGCCCCAGCCTTCCTACGGCTACCCGCAGCAGCACGCCCCGATGGCGCCCCACACCCCGCCGCCGTACTCGATGTCCCCGGCCCAGACCCCGCCGCCGGCATCCGGCGGGGCCAAGCGGAACACCGGGGTGATCGTGGGCGCCGTGGCGGTGGCCCTCCTGGCGGTCGGCGGTCTGATCACGGCGCTGACCCTCAACAAGGGTGACGCGAACCAAGGCGGCGACGCCAAGGCCAGCACCTCGGCGGCGGCCGGCCACAAGGGCCCGGAGCGCGACCGCAAGATGGACACCGAGAAGTGCACGTCGCCGCAGACCTCCACCCTCGACCCGGGCAAGGTCCAGGCGCCCGACTTCTCGTACAAGGACATCCTGTCGGTGAAGTCCTGCATCCAGGCCGCCGGCTGGAAGGTCAACACCGAGACCGTCGACAACGGCCAGTGGGGCGAGGACGTGGTGGTCACCCAGTTCCCCGCGGCCGGCGTCGATGTGGACAAGAAGAACGCACAGTTCACGCTGCAGATCTCGTCGGGCAACCCGCCCGGGCAGTAGGCGCACCCGTGATACGGACGAAGGCCCTGCACCCCTGGTGCGGGGCCTTCGTCCGTCGACGCCCCTGCACGCACCGGGCGACAGTCTTTCCGGGCGGGAAGGGGGGGAGCGGGACGGCGGGAGCGGGACGGCGGGAGCGGGACGGCGGGAGCGGGACGGCGGGAGCGGGACGGCGGGAGCGGGACGGCGGGAGCGGGAACGGCAGCGGGCCGCGTTGCCCGGCCCATTCGGCGCAGGCCGGGTGGTTCCCGGGATGCCGCGCAACTCGCCCCGTGTGACGCTGATTCGGCCACCTCAGGCGATCCTGCGCATCCGTACGGGAAGGGGCCCGCCATGGCTCCAGGGGTCCGGTCGCTCACCGCGGCCGTTTCACTGACAGGAGTGCTGCTTCTGACGCCCCTGCCCCTCGCGGTCGCCGTCGGCGACCCGACGCCCAGCGCGTCCGCGACCCCGTCCGGCACCACTCGCCCTTCGCCGTCGCCCTCGCCCTCGGAGGCGTCCCCGTCCCGGACGGCCGACGGCGACCAACATCTCGCGGGCAGCCGGGCCGGCGTCGGCCGGATACGGCCGGGCCGCGTCGACACCCAGTACCCCGCCGTCTCCGACGCCTCCGAGGACCTGGCCCCGGTTCTCCCGCAGACGGACCCGCAGGCACCCGCGGGGAGCCCGGCCCCGCAACCCTCGCAGCCGGCGCCACCGCCAACGCCCGCCGCCACGGGCGCGCCGCCACGCACACAGCCCCGCCACCATCAGTCGCCGCAGGCCGGCGCCACCGAATCCGATCTGCGCTACCACGTCCTCTCCCTGGGAGCGGGCCTGGCGCTGACCGGGCTGGGACTCGGTTTCCTGGCACTGCGGCTCCGGCGGCCCTGACACCGAACTGCGCGGCCCGACACGAAAGCCACGGCCCCGCCTGTCTCTCACGGCAGGTGGAACGGGCCGCGTTTCACGTGAAACACGGCCCGTTCGGCCGGAATCGAGGCCCCCAGGCGGTGGATCACCGCTTCCCGGGGGCACAACGGGATGTGAGGCACGTGTGCGAGAGAATGGGCGGCATGGAGATGCCGAGGAACGATAAGTCGCCGGAGAGCCCCCACATCCTGGTCGTAGGCCAGGACGGCATGGCCATCGGCGGTGGAGACGACGAGTCCCGCGAGGTCCCGGTGACGGAGATGGTCGAACAGCCCGCGAAGGTCATGCGGATCGGCAGCATGATCAAGCAGCTCCTCGAGGAAGTCCGCGCGGCTCCTCTCGACGAGGCGAGCCGCGTACGCCTGAAGAACATTCACGCCTCGTCCGTGAAGGAACTGGAAGACGGCCTGGCGCCGGAGCTGGTCGAAGAACTGGAGCGGCTCTCCCTTCCCTTCACCGAGGAGGCGATTCCCTCCGAGGCCGAACTGCGCATCGCGCAGGCCCAGTTGGTGGGCTGGCTCGAAGGGCTCTTCCACGGCATCCAGACGGCGCTGTTCGCCCAGCAGATGGCGGCGCGCGCCCAGTTGGAGCAGATGCGCCGCGCGCTGCCGCCCGGTGTGTCGCACGACGAGGACGACGAGGGCGGCCCGCACGCGGGCGCCCGCTCGGGCCCGTACCTGTAGTCCGGGCATCCGTCAGAAGTAAGGGGGGCGCCTTTCAGCGCCCCCCTTTTACGCATTTTCTATTGCGGATCTTCCGTTCTGGTACGCGTCTTCTGTTGCGGATCTTCCGTTCTGGGTCTTCTCGCGCGCCCGCTGTTGCGCCACCTTGCGCGTCTTCTGTCCTGCGCCTACGGCGGTGCGCCTTCGTGCGTGCCTTCTTGTGCGTCAGGCCGTCAGCAGGATCTTTCCGATGTGCTGCGAGGATTCGAGCACCCGGTGGCCCTCGGACGCGTCCGCCAGCGGCACCGTCCGGTCCACCACGGGCCGTACGCCGCCTCCGGCGATGAGCGGCCACACGTGTTCCCGCACGGCCGCCACGATCGCCGCCTTCTCCGACGCGGGCCGGCCTCGCAGCGAGGTGGCGGTGACCGCTGCCCGCTTGGTGAGCAGCGCGCCCAGGTTCAGCTCGCCCTTGGCGCCGCCCTGAAGCCCGATCACCGCGAGCCGTCCGTTGACGGCCAGCGCCCGTACGTTCCGCTCCAGGTACTTCGCGCCCATGATGTCGAGGATGACATCGGCACCGATCCCGTCGGTGGCCTTCAACACCTCGTCCACGAAGTCCTGCTCGCGGTAGTCGATCAGGATGTCGGCGCCCAGCTCCGCACAGCGCTCCAGCTTGGCCCGGCCGCCCGCCGTAACCGCGACCTTGGCCCCGATCGCCTTGCCGAGCTGGATCGCCATCGTGCCGATTCCGCTCGAACCGCCGTGCACGAGGAGCGTCTCGCCGGGACGCAGGTGGGACACCATGAAGACGTTGGACCATACGGTGCAGACGACCTCCGGCAGCGCCGCCGCCTCGACCAGCCCCACACCCTCGGGAACGGGCAGCAGCTGTCCGGTCGGTACGGCCACCCGCTGGGCATAGCCGCCGCCGCTCAGCAGCGCACACACCTCGTCGCCGACGCTCCACCCGGACACGCCGGGCCCCAGCGCGGCGATCCGCCCGGAACACTCCAGGCCCGGGTAGGGGGACGCGCCGGCGGGCGGATTGTAGAAGCCCTGCCGCTGAAGCACATCGGCACGGTTGACGGCGGCCGCGGCCACCTCGACGAGGACCTCGCCCTCGCCCGGTACGGGATCGGGGACCTCGGCCCAGACCAGCGCCTCGGGACCGCCCGGCTCAGGAATCGTGATCGCATACATGCCTGCGACGCTACTCCGGCCGGCCCTCCACCGGCGCGCCACCGGCTCGTACGATCGTGATGAGCCGGTCCGTCAGCTGGAGCGGGCTCGCCCTGGCGTCGTCGTACGCCAGCAGCCGGTGCCCGCGCACCACGCTCACCACCAGGTCTTCGGTCTCCCGCACCCCACGCCCGACCTCGCTCTTGCGCACGGGCCGCTCCACCATGTCGAGCCCGCTGCCCTGCTGGATCAGGTCCTCCATCACGGTGCCGGCGCTCGGGCTGAGCACGGACAGGCCGAGGAGACGGCCGGCGGCGCTGGCGCTGGTGATGACGGCGTCCGCGCCGGACTGGCGCAGGAGCGGCGCGTTCTCCTCCTCGCGTACCGCTGCGACGATCTTGGCGCCACGGTTGAGCTGGCGGGCCGTCAGCGTGACAAGGACCGCGGTGTCGTCGCGCTGGGTGGCGATGACGATCTGGCGCGCCCTCTGCAACTCGGCGCGCAACAGCACGTCGCTTCGGGTTGCGTCGCCGAGGACTCCGGCGAACCCTTCGGTGTTGGCGGCCTCGATCACTTTCGCGCTCGGGTCGACGACGACGACCTGATCCTTCTTCAGGCCCCTCGCGCACAGGGTCTGGATCGCCGAACGGCCCTTCGTCCCGAAGCCGATGACGACGGTGTGCTCTCGCAATTGGGCCTTCCAGCGGTTGAGCCGCCACTCCTCGCGGGTCCGTTCGGTGAGAACTTCGAGAGTGGTTCCGACGAGGATGATCAGGAACAGCACGCGCAGGGGCGTGACCAGCAAGATGTTGGTCAGCCGCGCACTGTCGCTGTACGGAACGATGTCGCCGTAGCCCGTCGTGGAGAGGGTGACGGTGGCGTAGTAGACGGCGTCGAGGAAGTCGACCTTGCCGTTGGCGTTGTCGTGGTAGCCGCCGCGGTCGATCCAGACGATGAGCGTGGTCAGGGCCAGCACGGCGAGCGCCATGAGCAGCCGTTTCGCGACCTGGCGCAGGGGCCGGTCGACGACCCGGCGGGGCAGCTGCACCCGCCGGGTGATGAGGTGTTCGCCCGCCTGCCGTGCCATCGCGTCGTGGCCGGGCAGTTTCACGTGAAACATCCATCGCCGGAACCGGTGTGGGCCCACGGCAGATCCAGGATCTCGACCTCTTGGCCGGCCCGCGCGCCGCCGGGCGGCACCACTGCCAGACCGTCGGCCGCCGCGACTCCGCGCAGCATGGCCGGCCCGTTGTAGTGCAGTGGCAGCACCCATTCCGCGCGGTGCACCACCGGAACGAGCCGGGTGTCGTGCGGATGTCCCTGCACCTCGTTGCGGAGGGGCGCGGTGTACGCCACCGGCCGTGGCCGGTGCGCGAGTTCACGCAGCAACGGCTCGGCCAGGGTGAGGAGCCCGGAGACCGCGGCGAGTGGATTGCCGGGCAGCCCGACCAGGTGTTTGCCCACGCCGATCTGCGCGAGCAGCATGGGGTGTCCGGGCCGCACGGCCACCCCGTCGACGAGAAGCTCGGCACCCGCCTTGTGCAGCACGGGGTGGACATGGTCGACCGGTCCGGACGCGGTGCCGCCCGTCGTGATGACGAGGTCGGCCGATGAGCCGGTGACCGCGGCGAGCAGCGCGCCAGCGTCGTCCTTCAGCCGGCGGGTCGCGATGACGTCCGCACCCAGCGCACGGAGCCAGAACCCGAGCATCGGGCCCAGTGCGTCGCGGATGAGGCCGTCGTGGGGGAGGCCCTGGGTGAGCAGCTCGTCGCCCAGCACGAGCACCTCGACGCGTGGCCTCGGCACGGTGGCCAGTTCGTCGTAGCCTGCCGCCGCGGCCAGGCCGAGCACGGCCGGGGTGACCAGCGCGGTGGCGGGCAGCAGCACGTCTCCCGAGCGGCACTCCTGGCCGCGTGGGCGGATGTCCTGGCCGTGCAGCACCACACGGTCGGCCTGGAGCAGGCTGCGTGCCTCGTCGAAGCGGGCGTGTTCGCTGCGGATCACCGCGGTGGCGCCCGCCGGGGTGCGGGCGCCGGTGGCGATGCGTACGCCTTCGCCGTCGGCGAGCGGGCCGGGCGCGGCGTGCCCGGCGAGGACGCCGCCGTCCTGCACGGCCCAGGGGCCCGGCCCCGCGACGGCCCAGCCGTCCATGGCGGAGGTGTCGAAGGACGGCAGGTCCGTGAGGGCGGCGAGCGGCTCGGTGAGGGTCTCACCCAGTGCCTGGTCCAGCGGAACGCGATGAGCGCGCGGCGGCGCGGAACGGCCGGTCCGAGCCGCGACGGCCCGTGCGTCGCCCCAGGAGGAGGCGCGGCGGTGGGGCGCGGCGGTCGCGCCGGGCGCCGGGGGCTCGGCCCGGTCCTGGCCGGCGGGCCCGGTTCCGCGCCGCGGGGCGGTGGGCCCGGTGTCGCGCAGCAGGGCGAGGGCCTCGTCGGATCCGTCGTCCGCCGCCGGGCTCCGGGCGGTCATCCGGCGTCGTTCTTCGGGTTGTCGGCGGCTCCGGCCTCGGCAGCCCAGCGGTTGGCGAGCGCGGCCGCCTTGCGTGCCGCGTCCACCACGTCCTTGCCTTCGCCTCCGGCCTTCGCGGCCGCGTAACCCACCAGGAAGGTGGTGAGGGGGGCGGCGGGCCGGGCCACGCCGTGGGCGGCGTCCCTGGCCAGGTCGAGCAGGACGCCGGTGTCGACGTCCAGTTCGATGCCGAGTTCGTCCTTGACTGCGGTGATCCATTCGTCCAGCACGCCCCCATGGTCCCTGATCCTGGCGCGCGCGGCGGCGAGGTCCTCCCAGGTGTCGCAGTCGAACGAGGCTAGGGGGTCCGCGCTGATACGGGTGAGGTCGAGTCGGCGGGTGAGCCGCCGTAGCGGGAGGCCGGTGAGCGAGCCGTGCTCGGCGGCGATCGCCGCCAGTCCGCGGCGGAGCGGTTCGGCGCGGTAGACGGCGACCAGCGGCTGGTCGCGGCCGTCGGCGTCGGTGCAGAGCGCGCCGTCGCGGCCGGTGCGGCGCACCTCGGCGAGGAGCGCCGCGACGGTCGGCGCGCCGAGGAACGGCAGATCGGCCGAGAGCACGAGCACGCTCCCGGCCGCTGTGTGCCGTACGCCGGCGTCGAGTGCGGCCAGCGGGCCGCCCCCGGCCGGCTCTTCACGGGCCCAGGTCACCGGCCGCGCGGTGGCGCGCCGGCCGCCGACCACGACGGTGGTGGCGGCGTCGGGGCAGGCGGAGAGCACCCGGTCGAGCAGAGCCCGGCCGCCCACACTGAGCCCCGGTTTGTCGGCGCCGCGGAGCCGTTTGGCGGCGCCCCCGGCGAGCACCACGGCGTCGTAGGCCGTGTCTGCGGTGCCCTGCCCGGGTTCTGCCGGGCCCCGCTCGGGTTCTGCCTGACCCTGCTCGGGTCCCGTGAAGTCCTGCTCGGGTCCCGTGAAGTCCTGCGCGGGTCCTGCGGAGACCTGCTCGGGTCCCGTGAAGTCCTTCTCGGGTTCTGCGGAGTCCGGCGCGGGTCTTGGGGCGTCCTGCGCGGGTCCGCTGGAGTTCTGCGCGGGCCCTGCGGCGTCATACGCGGTCATCTCCCGAGTATGGGCCGCCGGTCGATCACCGCTACCCCCGTGAACGTCCCGAGTCGACGCGGACGTTGGTCACAAGGAGCGCAGGAGCACCGCCGGGTGTTCCACGCAGTCCGCGACGTAGCGCAGGAAGCCGCCCGCAGTGCCGCCGTCGCACACCCGGTGGTCGAAGGTGAGGGAGAGCTGAACGACCTGGCGGACGGCCAGCTCACCCTCGTACACCCACGGCTTGGGGATGATGCGGCCGACGCCCAGCATCGCGGCCTCGGGATGGTTGATGATCGGCGTGGATCCGTCGACCCCGAACACCCCGTAGTTGTTGAGGGTGAAGGTGCCGCCGGTCAGCTCGCCCGGGGTCAGGGTGCCCGTGCGGGACGCCTCGGTGAGCCGGGCGAGTTCGGCGCCGAGCGAGTCGACGCTGCGGGTGTGGGCGTCGCGGACGACCGGCACGACCAGGCCGCGCTCGGTCTGCGCGGCGAAGCCCAGGTGCACCTCGGGCAGCCGCACGATCTCGCGGGCCGCGAGGTCGACCGTCGAGTTGAGCTCGGGGTACCGCGCGAGCGCCGCCGTGCAGATCCGGGCGAGCAGCGCGAGTACGGACACCTTGGGACCGCCCGCCGCGTTCATGGCGGCGCGCGCCGCCATCAGCTCGGTCGCGTCGGCGTCCACCCAGCAGGTGGCGTCCGGGATTTCGGTGCGGCTGCGGCTGAGCTTGTCGGCGACCGCTCCCCGGATGCCACGCAACGCGATTCGCTCGCCGCCGGCAGAGGAGGTGCCGCGCTGGGAGGCGGCGGCCCCGGGGGTGCCGTCCGCGAGGGCGATGGAGGCCTCGGGCGAGGGGGACGCCGGGGCCTTCATCGCCGACTCCACGTCGGCGCGCAGAATCAGCCCCTCGGGCCCCGTGCCACGCAACGCCCGCAGATCGAGGCCGTGTTCGCGGGCCAGACGGCGTACGAGCGGTGAGATGACCGGCACGGGGCCTGTCGCCCCGGCAGGCGCGGACGCCGCGACCTTCGGCGAGTTCAAGGTCGTTCCCCCGCCGCCACCCGGGGCCGGGGCCTCGACGCGAGCCGGGGCCGCCGCGACGGGCGCCGGGGCCGCGAACGGCGTGGCGGGCCTGATCCGGCCGCGGCGGCGGGCGGTGGCCGCCCCCGTCCCGTAGCCGACGAGCACATTGCCCGAGTACTCGGAGGATTCGGCGTCCGCGGCGGCCTCCCCCACGTGTGCCTCCCCCGCCTGTGCCTCCCGCGTTCCGTCGCCCCCGGCCGGCGCGGGACCGACCGCCACCGTCAACAGGGGTGCGCCGACCGGAAGTTCGGCGCCCTCCTCGCCGAAGCGGGCGGTGACCACTCCCCCGTAGGGGCAGGGCACCTCGACCATCGCCTTGGCGGTCTCCACCTCGACCACGGGCTGGTCCACGGCCACCACGTCGCCGACCGCGACGAGCCAGCGCACGATCTCCGCCTCGGTGAGCCCCTCACCGAGGTCGGGCAGCTTGAACTCCAGCACCTTCGGCATCAGTGCCCCGCCTCCCACTGCAGCCGCGCGACCGCGTCGAGCACCCGGTCCACCCCGGGCAAATGGTGCTTCTCCAGCATCGGCGGCGGATACGGGATGTCGAACCCGGCGACCCGCAGCACCGGCGCCTCCAGATGGTGGAAGCAGCGTTCGGTGACCCGGGCCGCTATCTCGCCGCCGGGGCCGCCGAAACCGGCCGACTCGTGGACCACGACGGCGCGCCCGGTGCGGCGCACCGATGCGCACACCGTCGCGTCGTCGAACGGGACCAGCGAGCGCAGGTCGACGACTTCGAGGTCCCAGCCCTCCTCGCGGGCCGCCTCGGCCGCCTCAAGACACACCGGCACCGACGGCCCGTACGTGATGAGCGTGGCGCTCGTTCCGGCACGGCGCACGACGGCCTTGCCGATGGGCTCGACCGGCGCCGGGTCGTCGGGGGACCAGTCGGACTTCGACCAGTACAGACGCTTGGGCTCCAGGAACACCACCGGGTCGTCCGACGCGATGGCCGCCCGCAGCATCCCGTACGCGTCCTCCACGGTGGAGGGCGTGACGACCTGGAGGCCCGGCGTGGCCATGTAGTAGGCCTCGCTGGAATCGCTGTGGTGCTCCACGCCGCCGATGCCGCCGCCGTAGGGCACCCGCACCACCAGCGGCATCGTCATCGCACCGCGCGTGCGGTTGCGCATCTTGGAGACGTGGCTGATGAGCTGCTCGAACGCGGGGTAGGCGAAGGCGTCGAACTGCATCTCGACGACCGGACGCAGCCCGTACATCGCCATGCCGACGGCCGTGCCGAGGATCCCGGCCTCGGCGAGCGGGGTGTCGGTGCAGCGGTCCTCGCCGAACTCCTTGGCGAGCCCGTCGGTGACCCGGAAGACACCGCCCAGAGTGCCGACGTCCTCACCGAGGACATGCACGGTGGGGTCCTCGGCCATGGCGTCGCGCATCGCGCGCTGGAGCGCCTGCGCCATGGTGGCCGGTTTCTTCGCGGCCTGCCGGCCGTTGGCGCGGTCGGTGACGGTGGCCATCAGCGGGCCTCTGCTTCCAGCTCGGCGCGCAACTGGGCTGCCTGCTCGCGCAGTTGGCCGTTCTGCTCGGCGTACACCTCGGTGAAGAGATCCATGGGGTCGAGGACCGGCTCGGCGTTCATCTGCTCGCGCAGGGCGGCGGCCATGGCCTCGGCGGCCTCGGCCGCGGCGCGGATGCCGTCCTCGTCGAGGATGCCGCGGGCCGTGAGCTCGCCCTCCAGGATGCGGATCGGGTCGTGCTCACGCCAGGCGTCGACCTCGGCCGAGCCCCGGTAGCGCGTCGCGTCGTCGGCGTTGGTGTGCGCCTCCATCCGGTACGTGACCGCCTCGATCAGGGTGGGGCCGCCGCCGCGCCGGGCCCGGGCGACGGCCTCGGAGAGCACCTGGTGCACGGCGGGCGCGTCGTTGCCGTCGACCAGGCGGCCCGGCATGCCGTAGCCGACGGCCTTGTGGGCGAGAGAGGGGGCCGCGGTCTGCTTGGCGAGCGGCACGGAGATCGCGAAGCCGTTGTTCTGCACCAGGAAGACGACCGGCGCCTGCCATACGGCCGCGAAGTTCAGCGCCTCGTGGAAGTCGCCCTCGCTGGTGCCGCCGTCGCCGACCAGGGCGAGCGCCACCACGTCGTCGCCCTTGAGGCGTGCCGCGTGGGCGAGGCCCACCGCGTGCGGGAGCTGGGTGGCGAGCGGGGTGCACAGCGGTGCGATGCGGTGCTCGCGCGGGTCGTAGCCGGTGTGCCAGTCGCCGCGCAGCAGCGTCAGGGCCTGCATGGGGTCCAGGCCGCGGGCGACGGCGGCGAGGGTGTCGCGGTAGCTCGGGAACAGCCAGTCACGCTCCTCCAGGGCGAGGGCCGCGGCGACCTCGCAGGCCTCCTGCCCGGTCGAGGAGGGGTACACGGCGAGGCGGCCCTGCTTGGTGAGGGCGGTGGCCTGCGCGTTGTAGCGGCGGCCACGCACCAGCTCCGCGTACAGCTTCAGCATCAGCGCGCGGTCGAGCTCGGCGCCCGTGCCCAGGACCCGGAAGGGCTCGGGGTCCGGCAGCAGCGGGGCGGGGTCGATGCGGTGCCTCCAGGCGGGTGGAGGGGCCGGCCGGTATGCGGCGGCACCGGGGAGCTCTTGGACCGTCATGCCAATGCACCTCCTTGTGCGGAGCGGACATCCAGGACGGGGCGCGACTGTGACGCCCCTCACCTACCGATTGTTCGGTCGTGGACGCATTTTGGCTACAGGCGCCTTCAGCCTGTGGACAAACGGTTCTCCACAGCCTGAGATGGGAACAGGTCGTCCACAACAGGAAGGCGGGGGGACATGGCAGCTGAACAAATGGCCACCGGCGACGCACGGCCGGTGCCGGCGCGCCCGCTGGACGAGATCGACCACGACATCCTGCGGATTCTCCAGGCGGACGGCCGGGCCTCGATACGGTCCGTGGCCGAGCGGGTGCATGTCTCGCGTGCCAACGCCTACGCCAGGATCAACCGGCTCGTCGAGGACAGCGTGATCCGCGGCTTCACCGCGCGCGTGGACCACGAGAGGGCGGGGCAGGGCGCCGCTGCGTACATCACGCTCAAAATCGTTCAGAACTCATGGCGCACCGTGCGCGAACAGCTCAAACAGCTGCCAGGTGCCGCTCATATCGCCCTGGTGAGCGGAGACTTCGATGTGCTGCTCCTGGTGCACACGCCCGACAACAGGGCCTTGCGCGAACTCGTCCTCACCCGGATCCAGTCCATCCCGGAGGTGCTCTCCACGCGCACCCTGCTGGTGTTCGAGGAGACGGACCTGGACCCGGTGTAGCCCGCTGCCGCGCTGCCGCAGCCGGGTGTCACACAGCCTGGTGCGCCGCGCGATCACGTCGCGTACCGCTCAGGTGCAGTACTTCTTCAGAAAAGCGACCACGGTCTCCCAGGTGCCGGGGCCGGTCAGCAGGCCCACCCCGCGCTGAGCGGAGCCCTCGACGGTCACCAGGCGGTTCTCCGGCGCCCGCGTGCTCGCCGCGCTCAGCTCGCGCGCGGCCGTGACGGACCCGCCGTCCCGGGCACCGGCCAGGTAGAGCACCGGCACAGGGAGCGTCTTGGCGGCGGTCCGCGCGTCCATGGAGCCGTATGTCCCGGGCGCGGACAGCGCGACCAGCGCGTCCGGCTTCAGCGCCATGTGGGCGGCCGCCTGGAGGGTGGCGGTACCGCCCTGGGAGGCGCCCATGAGGAGCAGCTTCCAGGCGCCCTCGCGGCGCAGTGTGGCGGCCGCGCCCTCGATCTCGGCGGCCTCGTCACCGGTCGTGCTGTTGACGGCGAGCACCCGGAAGCCGGCCTTGCCGAGCTCGACGGCCCTGTCCTTCCACTGACAGACGTTCCCGCCCGGCTGATGGGCGAGAACGATCCCGGTATTGCCACTTCCGGTCAGAAAGCCGCCAGTGGGCGATCCCGTCGCGCTGGCGAAGACGACGGAATCCGTCGCGGCCTGCTCGGGTGTCAGACAGCCGAAGGTGTCGCCCTTGACGGGCGCGGTCCGCCCGCCGGGCTGGGCTGCCGCCTTCTTGACGGCCGCCGTCGCCTGCGGCGCGGGGCTCGTCGCGTCGTCGGAGCGGCTCTTGACGCTGCATCCGGCCAGCGTCAGCCCCGCGAGCAGCACCACGGCGCAGAGGGACACAGCGGGCGCAGGAGTTCGCAAGGCAGCCATGTCCGTGGATGGTGATCCGCTTCGGTGGCTCAGTCAACGGGCCCGGGACTCAATGGCCGGTCCGCAACCCCTCGAACGCCATCCGGACCACTGTGTCGGCCACCTGGTCCCCGTCGGCCTCGCCCTCGCGCTGCGGCCGGTACCACTCGACCAGCGAGTTGACCATGCCGAAGAGCAGCCGGGTCGCCAGCCGAATGTCCAGGTCGGCGCGGAGATCACCGTCGGCGACTGCGGCCTTGAGCAGGTCGGCGACGCGCTGGTCGAACTCCCTGCGGCGCTCCATCGCCCAGCGTTCCGTCTTGGTGTTGCCGCGGACACGCAACAGCAGGGTGACGTAGGGGAGTTCCGCCGTCAGGACTTCGACGGTACGCCGAGTGACGTACTCGACCCGCTCGATGGACCGCCCGCGCTGGGCTCCCGGCTCGTCCAGGACGCCGAAGAGACCGTCGATGGCGCGCGTCACGGCCCGGCGCAGCAGCTCTTCCTTGCCGGAAACGTGGTGGTAGATGGACGACTTGGAGATCCCGGCCGCCTTGGACAGGTGCTCCATCGACGTGCCGTCGTAGCCGCGCTCGTTGAAGATCCGGACCGCGACCGTCAGGAGGGTCTCCGGCGTGTAGGTGTCGCGCTTGGCGGTTGTCATGAGCCCGTCTCCTGGTCGCCGGCGTACGCCTGTCGGTACAGGGCGAGCGAGGGCGCGTAGCGGCCGGTGGGGCAGCGCTCGTGGAGCGCCGAGAGCAAGTCGTACGCCCAGTCCTGGCCCAGGCGCCGGTTCCATTCGACGGGACCCAGCGGGTAGTTGACGCCGAGCCGCATCGCGGTGTCGATGTCCTCGGGCGTGGCGACGCCCTTGGCGACGGCGTCCGCGGCGAGGTCGACGAGCATCGCGACCGTACGGGCGACGATCATGCCCGGCACGTCACCGATGACGCTGACCTCCTTGCCGAGCTTCTGGAACAGGCCGACGGCCTCGGCGACGGCGCGCTCGGAGGTGTCCTCGCTCGCGGAGAGCGCGATACGGGTGGCGCCCCGGTAGTCGAGAGCGAGGTCGAAGTACACGACGTCGGCGAACTCGACGGACGTCTTGCCGTCGGCCGGGACGAGTTGTCCATCCCCCGGAAGCTCGATGTAGGGCCCGCCGTCGTTGACGCTCGTCACGTCGATGCCGGCCTCGGTCATCATCGCGACCAGTTCGCGGGCCGGGCCCAGGTCACCGACGACGGTGACCGCCGCGGGCGCCTTCGCGGGCGGGGCGGTGTGCGGCTCGGGACGCCCCACCTCTTTTGAGGGCGCGCCGCCGGTGCGGGCGGCTCCGGGTGCGGCGGGTGCGGCGGGTGCGGGTGCGGCGGGCGCGCCGGGCGTCTCATAGGCGTACCAGCCGCGCCCGCTCTTGCGCCCGTGCAGGCCGGACTCGACCAAGCGGCGCTGGGCCAGGGACGGGGCGAACTTGGGGCTCTGGAAGAAGGATTCCCAGACCGACCGCGTCACCGCCTCGTTGACGTCCTGCCCGATGAGGTCGGTCAGCTCGAAGGGGCCCATCCGGAACCCGCCGCACTCGCGCAGCACCGCGTCGATGGTGGCCGGGTCCGCGCCGCGCTCCTCGTAGACGGCGAAGGCCTCGGCGTAGAAGGGGCGGGCGATGCGGTTGACGATGAACCCGGGGGTGTCGGTGCAGCGCACCGGCGTCTTGCCCCAGGCCTTCGCCGTCTCGTACGCCCGGGTCGCGGCGGCCTCGTCGGTGGCGTGGCCGCTGACGACCTCGACCAGCGGGAGCAGCGGGGCCGGGTTGAAGAAGTGCAGGCCGACGAAGCGGCCGGGGTGCGTGAGCGCCCCCGCGATCGCGGTCACCGACAAGGAGGAGGTGTTGGTGGCGAGCAGGCAGTCGTCGGCCACCACCGCCTCCAAGGCGGTGAACAGCTCCTGCTTGACCGGGAGTTGTTCGAGGACGGCCTCGACGACGAGCGCCGCGTCGGCGAGCTCGGCGAGGTCGGCGAGGTCGGCGGCCGGGTGCAGGCGGCCCAGCGCCGCATCGCGCGCGGCACCGTCCATGCGGCCCTTGTCGACCAGCCTCTCCAGGCGTCCGGCGAGGGCGTCGGCGGCCTCGCGCGCCCGGCCCGGCACGGCGTCATAGAGCCGTACGGGATGTCCGGCGACGAGGGCGACCTGGGCGATGCCCTGCCCCATGGTGCCGGTACCGACGACGGCGACGGTACGGCTCGGCGCGATCGCTGAGGCGCCGGCTCCGGCGACGGTACGGCTCGGCGCGATCGCTGAGGCGCTGGCGGTTTCGGTCATGAACGCGATCCTCCCCTACGGCGTGCCCACGGGCCCGGCGGGCCCCCTTCCGGGGCCGCACGACAGGGGCCGCGGTGGGCGTGGCCGGTAGTTGTCCACAGGTTTCCCCGGGTCCTCTTGTCCCGACCGATCGTTCGGTTACTCTAACGGTGTCCGGCTCTCCCTGCCCAGCTCGACGACTCGACGAGGAGTTGCTCCCCATGCAGCTGACCGAGAAGCACAGGCCCACCCTGGACGGGGCCCTGGAAGCGATCCGCACGCGTGCGTACTGGTCGCCGCACCCGGAGCACCCCAAGGCCTACGGGGAGACGGGCGCCGAGGACGGCAAGGCGGCCTTCGACGCGTTCCTGAACCGCCGCTTCGACCTCGACCAGCCGGGCACCGACGACTGGACGGGCGCCGAAGTCTCGCCCTATGGCATCGAGTTGGGCGTCCAGTACCCGCACCCCGACCTCGACGTACTGCTGCCCGCGATGCGCGCCGGCATGGCCGACTGGCGGGCGGCGGGGCCCGAGACGCGGGCCCTGGTCTGCGTCGAGACCCTCGCCCGCATCGGCGCCCGCACCCACGAGTTCGCGCACGCGGTCATGCACACCAGTGGCCAGGCCTTCATGATGGCGTTCCAGGCCGGCGGCCCGCACGCCCAGGACCGCGGCCTCGAAGCAGTCGCGTACGCCTACCAGGAGCAGACGCGCACCCCGTCGGGCAGCGCCGCCTGGTCCAAGCCGCAGGGCAAGCGCGACCCCCTGGAGCTCACCAAGACCTTCACGCCGGCCGGGCGCGGCATCGCGCTGCTCATCGGCTGCAACACCTTCCCGACGTGGAACGGCTACCCGGGCCTGTTCGCCTCCCTCGCCACCGGCAACCCGGTCCTGGTCAAGCCGCACCCGCGCGCGGTGCTGCCGCTCGCGATGACGGTGAAGGTGGCGCGCGAGGTCCTCGCCGAGGCGGGCTTCGACCCCAACCTGGTGGCGCTCGCCGCCGAGCGGCCCGGCGAGGGCATCGCCAAAACGCTCGCGGTCCGCCCCGAAATCAAGATCATCGACTACACCGGCTCGTCCGTCTTCGGCGACTGGCTGGAGGCCAACGCACGCCAGGCGCAGGTCTACACGGAGAAGGCCGGCGTCAACACGGTGGTCATCGACTCCACCGACAACTACAAGGGCATGCTCGCCAACCTGTCCTTCTCGCTGTCCCTCTACAGCGGCCAGATGTGCACCACCCCGCAGAACCTGCTGATCCCCCGTGACGGCATCACCACCGACGCGGGCAAGAAGAGCTACGACGAGGTGGTGACCGACCTCGCGGGCGCGGTGGGCGGCCTCCTCGGCGACGATGCCCGGGCCAACGCGCTGCTCGGCGCCCTCGTCAACCCGGACGTGAAGTCCCGCCTGGAGGCGGCGTCCGGCCTCGGCGAAGTCGCCCTGCCCTCACGGGAGGTGGCCAACCCCGAGTTCCCGGACGCGGTGGTGCGCACTCCGGTGATCGTCAAGCTGGACGGCGCCAAGTCCGACACGGAGGCCGCCTACCTGTCGGAGTGCTTCGGCCCGGTCTCCTTCGCCGTCGCCGTCGACTCCACGGCCGACGCGGTCGAGCTGCTGCGCCGTACGGTCCGCGACAAGGGCGCCATGACGGTCGGCGCGTACACCACCTCACCCGAGGTGGAGCGCGCGGTCGAGGACGTCTGCCTGGACGAGTCGGCCCAGCTGTCGCTGAATCTGACGGGCGGGGTGTACGTCAACCAGACGGCCGCGTTCTCCGACTTCCACGGCTCGGGCGGCAACCCCGCGGCCAACGCCGCCCTGTGCGACGGGGCGTTCGTGGCCAACCGGTTCCGCGTGGTGGAGGTCCGCAGGCAGGCTTGAGCCGGGCCTCGGTCGGGGGCGGAGGCTCAGGTGAAGGTCCGCGGGCAAGCCTGAACCGGGCCTCGGCCCCGGGCGGGGGCTCAGGTGAAGGTCGGTATCCAAGCCTGAGCCGGGCCTCGGTCGGGGGCGGAGGCTCAGGTGAAGGTCCGCGGGCAAGCCTGAACCGGGCCTCGGCCCCGGGCGGAGGCCCGTCAGTCGGGAATGGCGGCGTGCCTCTGCACCCAGGCGTGCATCGCGATCGCCGCCGCGGCGCCCGCGTTGATGGAGCGCGTGGAGCCGAACTGGGCGATGGAGCACACCATATGCGCGTGCTCACGTGCCTCCTCGGTGAGGCCGGGGCCCTCCTGCCCGAAGAGCAGCACACACCGGCGCGGCAGCTCGATCCGCTCCAGCGGCACCGCGCCGGGCAGATTGTCGATGCCGATGATCGGCACACCCTCCGCCAGGGCCCACGCGGTCAGCGACTCGGTGTCCGGGTGGTGGCGCACATGCTGGTAGCGGTCGGTGACCATCGCGCCGCGCCGGTTCCAGCGCCGTCGACCCACGATGTGGATCTCCTTGGCGAGGAACGCGTTGGCGGTGCGCACCACGGAGCCGATGTTGAAGTCGTGGCCCCAGTTCTCCACGGCCACATGGAAGTCGTGGCGCCGGGTGTCGAGGTCGGCGACGATCGCCTCACGCGTCCAGTACCGGTAGGCATCGACGACATTGCGCCGGTCGCCGTGGGCGAGCAGCTCCGGGTCGTACCGCTCGCCGTCGGGCCAGGGCCGCGGGTGCGGGCCCACGCCGACCTCGGCCGGCCCGAAGCCCTCGTCGTACTGGACGGGCTCACCGGCCAGGGCGGTGTCCTCGGCGGGACCGGTGACCACCTCGGCGGAAGCGGGGCCCTCCGCAGGGGCCGGGGCGGTGTCGTCCACCGGGGCCGGGGCGGTGTCGTCGGCGCGCGCCGGGGTGTTCTTCTCGGCCCGGGCCGGCTGTTCGGTGCTGCTCACCCCACGAGCGTACGGGGCCGTTCGACCTCGTCCGCCCCCTGCCCGCGCCTGCCGCGCCGGCCCGGCAGCCGTGCCTCCCACCGCAGCCGGCCCGCGTACGCGCCCACCCTGCGCAGGAAGGACGTCGGCAGGAACACGGCGTCGGCGGCGATCATCGCGAGCGAGAAGAACGGCAGGCCCAGGAGGACCGCGATGCCGGCGTGCTCCAGCATCATGGCCACGAGCAGCACGTTCTTGACGCGGCGATTGAACAGCGTGAACGGGAACGCCACCTGCACCATGACCGTTCCATAGGTGAGCAGCATCACGATCACCCCGCTCGTGCCCAGCAGGGAGGAGAGTTCGGGCCACGGCGAGAAGTAGTCGAGCTTGAGCGGGTAGAACAGCGCGGTGCCGTCCTGCCAGCGGCTGCCCTGGATCTTGTACCAGCCGGCGGTCGCGTAGACCAGGCAGACCTCCGCCATGATCACGACCATGGCCGCGTTGTGGACGAGGTTGGCGAGGACGTCGAGCAGTGCCCGCGCGTCGGCGTCGGCGTACCGGCGCGCCGCCCACCACAGTCCCTGCACGGCCCACATGCCCCAGAACACGACCCACAGCCACCACTCGCCGCCGCCGAGGACACCGGACCCGGACGTACGCCAGGTGCCGGCCAGCAGCGCGAGTCCGCTCGCCACCCACAACACCGGGCCGACCCGGTCACGGCCGACCCGGTCACGGCAGGCACGGCCCGCCCCGAGTGCGGCGCGGCGTGCGTCCAGCGACCAGACCTGGGCGCACCGCGTGAAGACGAGATAGATCGCCATCAGGTGGATGACGTTGTCACCGCCGTCCCCCACGAAGACGGAGCGATTCTGCAGAGAGAGCACGCCGATCATGAAGACGATGGACATGGTGCGGGTGCGCCAGCCCAGCATCAAGAGCGCGCTGGACACGATGGCGAGCGCGTACACGAACTCGAACCAGACGGTGCTGTCGGTCCACAGGAGCGCGGTGAACGCGTGGTTGCCGTCCACCAGACGGTTGCCGAGGTCCCAGCTCCAGGGCCCGTCGGGACCGTACAGCTCACGCCGGTTGGGCAGCTCACGCAGCAGGAAGAACAGCCAGGTCGCGGAGAAGCCGATCCTCACGACGGCGCTCTGGTACGGGCCGAGGGCGGCGGCCGAAGCGACGCGCACGGCGCGCGCCGCCCACGTCTCGTCGCCGGCGTCCCGCGGCTCGTTGCCGTGGGGGCGTGCCGGGGCGTCGCGGCCGGCCGGGACTTGGCCGCGGGTCAAGTGGTCAAGGCCGGCCGGGGGTTGGCGGTCGGCCGGCTCGTCGTGGCCGGTCGGGGCGTGGCTGCGGGCCAATTTGTCGTGGCCAGCCGGGGCCTGGCTGCGAGCCAATTTGTC
Organism: Streptomyces sp. NPDC048361; assembly: GCF_040651795.1. Lineage (NCBI taxonomy): Bacteria > Bacillati > Actinomycetota > Actinomycetes > Kitasatosporales > Streptomycetaceae > Streptomyces > Streptomyces sp. NPDC048361. The sequence continues at coordinate 7,888 of NZ_JBEZKW010000023.1, read as the reverse complement.
GTGGCCGGCCGGGGCCTGGCTGCGGGCCGAGTTGTCGCTGCCGACCAGGGCTTGGCTGCGGGCCGAGTTGTCAGGGCGGACCGGGGCTTGGCCGTCGGCCGGGTCGTCGTGGTCGTGCGGGGTCACCGGTTCGCCTCCGTGTGTGCGTCGCCGGCGCCTTTGGGCAGGTCGGCCGGGCCCACCGTCCACCAGGGGATCACCCGGTAGGACGGCCGGGTGTCGGTCTTCTCGTCGCTCCACGAGGGGCTCTTGACGGAGGTCGTCATGGACCTGAGCTGGATCCGGTCGACGGTGCCGCCGTCGCGGTGCACGCCGAGCCGGAGCATCACGATGCGCCGCAGGTACTGCTCGGAGAGCTCGCCGCGCAGCCCGTTCGGCTTGTTGTCGTCGGTGTGCGAGCCCACGAAGAAGTCCCAGCCTCGGCGCAGTTCGTTCTGCTCGGTGTGGCTGGGCAGCGGATTGTGGCGGATCGCCGCGCCGTCCTGGGCCGAGAAGTCGATCCAGTCGGTGGTTTTGGTGCTGCCGTCCGGCGCCTTGATCTCGGCGCGCGCCTGGACATCGATGTTCTGCTGAAGCGGATTGGGCGCGAAGAGCTTCCAGTTCTGCTCGAACTCGGGGTAGATCCAGTCGTCCACCGCGGTGCCGTACTGCTTGCTGACGGTGTTGGACGGTGCGACGTGCAGGAACACCATGCCGATCTGGACGCAGGCGATCACACCGACGAGCGCGAGCCCGACCGCGGCCACGACCTGGTACCGAGGGGGCAGCCCGGCGATTCCCCGAGAGGGGCCGGAGTGAGCGGCGGGGCCTGTCCCGCGGGCCGGGCGGGGGGCGGTATGTCCGTCCTGGGGGGCCGCGGAATCGAAAAGTACGCCGTTTGCCACGCCCGCCGCGGCACCGTTTTCCAGGGCGGACTCCGGGCCCGCAGAGGCATCCGGACGGCTTGTCACCGGCTCGCCGGGGCCGCCCGCACCCACTCCGACCTGCCCCGACGCACTTTCGTCGGCCCTGCCTCCGGCACTGGCCCCGTTCTCGTACGAATCCATCCCGCCCCGATCGGCACCCGCTGAGTTATCCACAGGGTTGACACCCTACGGGCCGTCGACTCACCATTGAAGTCACTGGACCGAACGATCGGTCGGTTGGTAGACCACCGCACAGCAGCTCGGCAGGGGGCCCGAATGACCGGAGTGACCGCGACAGCCACGGCAGCCGCAGAGACCGCCGCGTCGCACCAGGCGGTGTTCGACGCGGCCGTCGCCGCGGACGAGCGGATCGAGCCGCGCGACTGGATGCCCGAGGAGTACCGCTCCTCGCTGGTCCGCCAGATGGCACAGCACGCCCACTCCGAGATCATCGGCATGCAGCCCGAGGCGAACTGGATCACCCGCGCCCCGTCCCTGCGCCGCAAGGCGATCCTGATGGCCAAGGTCCAGGACGAGGCCGGCCACGGCCTGTACCTCTACAGCGCGGCCGAAACACTCGGCACCGGCCGCGACGAGCTCTTGGACAAGCTGCACTCGGGCCGCCAGAAGTACTCCTCGATCTTCAACTACCCCACCCTGACCTGGGCCGACGTCGGCGCGATCGGCTGGCTCGTGGACGGCGCCGCGATCACCAACCAGGTCCCGCTGTGCCGCTGCTCGTACGGTCCGTATGCCCGCGCGATGGTGCGCATCTGCAAGGAGGAGTCCTTCCACCAGCGGCAGGGGTTCGAGCTTCTGCTCGCTCTGTCCCAGGGCACCCCCGAGCAGCACGCCATGGCGCAGGACGCGGTGAACCGCTGGTGGTGGCCCTCGCTGATGATGTTCGGCCCGCCCGACGACGCGTCGGCGCACTCCGCGCAGTCGATGGCCTGGAAGATCAAGCGGCACTCCAACGACGAGCTGCGCCAGCGCTTCGTGGACATAGCGGTGGGCCAGGCCGAAGCCCTGGGGCTCAGCCTGCCCGACCCCGAGCTGCGCTGGAACGAGGAGCGCGGCCACCACGACTTCGGCGAGATCGACTGGACGGAGTTCTGGGCGGTCCTCAAGGGCAACGGCCCCTGCAACGAGCAGCGGATCACCCAGCGCCGCCGGGCCCACGAGGAAGGCGCCTGGGTCCGCGACGCGGCCGTCGCCTACGCCACCAAGCAGCAGCAAGCGCAGCACGCGAACGGAGAGGCAACGGCATGAGCACGCACGACTGGCCGCTGTGGGAGGTGTTCGTGCGCTCGCGCCGCGGGCTCTCCCACACCCACGCGGGAAGCCTGCACGCGCCCGACGCCGAAATGGCCCTGCGCAATGCCCGCGATCTGTACACCCGCAGGTCCGAGGGCATCTCGATCTGGGTCGTGCCGTCCGCGGCGATCAGCGCCTCCTCGCCGGACGAGAAGGACACGTTCTTCGACCCGGCCGCCGACAAGCCTTACCGCCACCCGACGTTCTACGAGATCCCCGAAGGGGTGAAGCACCTGTGACCGCCGCCGTCTCGACGGACGCCGCCCTGGCCCTCGGCGACGACGCACTCGTGCTGTCGCACCGGCTGGGGGAGTGGGCGGGCCACGCCCCCGTCCTCGAAGAAGAAGTCGCCCTGGCCAACATCGCCCTCGACCTGCTCGGCCAGGCGCGAGTTCTGCTCTCCCAGGCCGGCGACGAGGACGAGCTGGCCTACCTCCGCGAAGAGCGGGACTTCCGCAACCTCCAGCTCGTCGAGCAGCCGAACGGCGACTTCGCCCACACCATCGCCCGCCAGCTGTACTTCTCGACGTACCAGCACCTCCTCTACGGCGAACTGGCGCAAGGCGAAGGCGAGTTCACCGCTCTGGCAGCGAAGGCGGTCAAGGAGGTCGACTACCACCGGGACCACGCCGAGCTGTGGACGCTGCGCCTGGGCGACGGCACCGAAGAGAGCCACCGGCGCATGCAGCAGGCGTGCGACGCGCTGTGGCGTTTCACCGGCGAGATGTTCCAGCCGGTCCCCGGCCTCGACGTCGACTGGGCCGGCCTGGACACACAGTGGACGGCATCGGTGACCTCGATCCTGGGCCGGGCCACCCTGACCGTCCCCGAAGGCCCGCGCACCGGCGCCTGGGCGGCGGGGGCCGGCCGACAGGGCCTGCACACCGAGCCGTTCGGGCGGATGCTCGCCGAGATGCAGCATCTGCACCGCAGCCACCCGGGGGCGTCATGGTGACCGATACCCGCCCCACCCCGCTGGAAAGCGAACTGCGGCGCCTCGCGGGCTCCGTTCCCGACCCCGAACTGCCCGTCCTCACCCTCGACGAACTGGGCGTGCTGCGCGGCCTGCGGGTCGAAGCCCCCGGCAGGGTGCGGGTCGAGCTCACCCCCACCTACACCGGCTGCCCCGCCGTCGAAACCATGACGTCGGACATCGAGCGCGTCCTGCACGACCACGGCATCCCGGAGGTGTTGGTCGTACGGGTCCTGTCGCCCGCGTGGTCGACCGACGACATCAGCGCCGAAGGACGCCGCAAGCTCGCCGAGTTCGGCATAGCTCCCCCGCGCCCGCACACTGCCGAGGGCCCGGTCGCGCTCACCCTGTCGGTGCGCTGCCCGCACTGCGGATCCACCGACACCGAACTGCTCAGCCGGTTCTCCTCCACCGCGTGCAAGGCGCTGCGCCGCTGTGTGTCCTGCCGTGAACCGTTCGACCACTTCAAGGAGTTGTAGATGTTCCATCCGCTCCGGGTCAGCGAGGTCGAGCGGCTCACGGACGACGCGATCGCCGTCACCTTCGCCGTGCCGCCCGAGCTCCGCGAGGTCTACCGCCACCTCCCCGGCCAGCATCTCGCCCTGCGCCGCAGCGTGGGCGGCGAGGAGATCCGCCGGACGTACTCGATCTGCGCGCCCGCTGTCGAAGCGCCGGACGAGCCGGTCCTGCGCATCGGAATCCGGGTCGTGGAAGGCGGCGCGTTCTCCACGTACGCCTTCAAGGAACTGGCCGTCGGCGACACCGTCGACGTCATGGAACCGATGGGCCGCTTCGTCCTCCCCCCGCGCCCCGGCCACTTCGCGGCGGTCGTGGGCGGCAGCGGCATCACCCCGGTCCTGTCGATCGCGGCGACGCTGCTCGCGCGCGAGCCCGAGGCACGGTTCTGCCTCGTACGCAGCGACCGCAGCGCCGCGTCGACGATGTTCCTCGACGAGACGGCCGACCTGAAGGACCGTTACCCCGAACGGTTTCAGCTGGTCACCGTATTGTCCCGGGAGGAGCAGCAGTCCGGGCTGCCCTCGGGCCGGCTCGACCGCGAGCGGCTGAGCGCCCTGCTGCCGGCGCTGCTCCCCGTCACCGACATCGACGGCTGGTTCCTGTGCGGGCCTTTCGGCCTCGTCCAGGGAGCCGAGCGGGCGCTGCGCGCGCTCGGCGTCGACCGCAACCGCGTCCACCAGGAGATCTTCCACGTCGACGCGGCGCCGGTGCCGGTGGCCGCCACGGCCGCCCCCTCGCACTCCACTCTCACCGCCACGCTGGACGGCCGCTCGGGCAACTGGCCGGTGCGCGACGGCGAGTCCCTCCTGGAGACGGTGCTGCGCGCCCGCGCGGACGCCCCGTACGCCTGCAAGGGCGGGGTGTGCGGGACGTGCCGCGCCTTCCTGGTCAAGGGCGAGGTGCGGATGGAGCGCAACTTCGCGCTGGAGCCGGAGGAGACGGAGGCGGGCTATGTCCTGGCCTGCCAGTCACACCCCGCCACGGGAGAGGTGGAGCTCGACTTCGACCGGTGAGGCCTGGGGGCTGCCCCCGCGTTCCTCGCTAGGTCCGTCCCCCGCCTCCCCATGTCCCTCCCTCGGCTCCCCGTAGCCGTGCTCCGGCCCAGGTGGCGGCCCTGCCCGAGCGGCAGCCGACGGCGGGGGTGAGGGCGGGGCTGCTTGGGCCAGGCGGGTCGGGCCGGGGCTGGTCTCCCGGGGCAATTCGAGTCCGCCGGCTCCCGCATCGGGCCGGAACCTGTCGCACCGGGTCGGGCGTCGGCTCGGGGTGGGTCGGCCGCGTCGGCTCGGTCGGGCCGGGTCCGGCCGGGCCGTAGTCGGTCGGGGGAGCGTGGCCATTCCCATCCCGTAGAACCTGTTCTATCTTGACGATCCGTCAGATCCTTCAGATCCGTCAGAACCGGAAGGGCATCACGGCGCGCCTTCGCGCCGCGATGCCCCACCCCGGACAAAACCGGTGCACGCGGGAGGACAAGGCCGTGGACTTCACCTTCACCGAGGAGCAGCTGGCAGCCGTCGAGGCTGCCCAAGCCGTCTTCTCCGGCGTCGCGCCCGACGCGGTACCAAGCCCCGCCCTCACCGCGGGCGCCGTCGCCGACGACTTCGACCGTGCCCTGTGGGCCAAGCTCGCCGCGTCCGACCTACTGAGCCTGGTGCTCGACACCGAGTACGGCGGAGCGGGCCTCGACCCCATCGCCCTGTGCCTGCTGTTGCGCGAATCCGCCAAGGTGCTCGCCCGTGTGCCGTTGCTCGAGACCAGCGCAGTCGCCATGACCGTACAGCGGTACGCCCAGGCCGAGTTGAGCCACGATCTGCTGCCCGCCATCGGACGGGGCGACCTCGTCGTCACCGTCGCCGCCAACGGTCGCACCGGCCACGACGGCGCCGAGCTCGCCGTCACCGCCCGCCGGGACGGCGACGGTTGGATCCTGGACGGCACCCAAACCGGAGTGCCATGGGCCCAGACCTGCGACCACGTCGCCGTGCCCGCCCACACCGCCGGCGGTCAGACCGTCCTGGCCCTGGTCCCCCGCGGCCAGCAGGGCATCACCCTCGCCGGCCAGGTCTCCACCAGCGGCGAACGCTTCGCCGAACTCCACCTCGAAGCCGTACGACTCACCGCGTCCGCAGTCATCGAAGCCGACGGCGCCTGGGAATGGCTGCGCCAACTCCTCGCCACCGGAACCTGCGCCCTGGCCCTCGGCCTCGGTCAAGCCGTGCTCACCATGACGAGCCAATACACCGGCAAACGTGAGCAGTTCGGCCACCCCGTGGCCACCTTCCAAGCGGTCGCCGTCCAGGCCGCGGACCGCTACATCGACCTGCGCGCCATGGAAGCCACGCTCTGGCAGGCCGCCTGGCGCATCAGCACCGGCGCCCAAGGATCCCTGCCCGTCGCCGGTGACGTCTCGGTCGCCAAGATCTGGGCCTCCGAGGGCGTACGGCGTGTCGTCCAGACCGCCCAGCATCTGCACGGCGGCTTCGGCGCCGACACCGACTACGCACTCCACCGCTACCACGCCTGGGCCAAGCAACTGGAGCTTTCCCTCGGCTCCGCCGCCGCCCACGAGGAAGCCCTGGGCGACCTGCTCGCCACCCACCCCCTCAGCCAGACCGCTCAGGCCGGGCCGGACCGCTCGTAAGGCAGCGGGCAGGACGCAAAGGAGCCGGCCACAGACCCCTGTCGGACCACGGACCAGCGGGGCGCCATGGGAAGCCGAGCCACAGCCGCTCGGAAGCGGCCCCACGGACAGGCGGCCACAGACAGCCGGGCGACAGACAGCAGACCAGACGCGATGCGTCAGACGACCGTGCCCGGCGCACCCTGCGCGTCGACGACCGTGCGGCCCGCGGCCTCCCACACCTGCATACCGCCGTCGACGTTCACCGCGTCGATCCCCTGCTGCACCAGGTACTGCGTGACCTGAGCCGACCGTCCGCCGACCCGGCACATCACATACGCCCTGCGCCCGTCCGCGACCGCCTCCGTCACCTCACCGAAGCGCGCCACGAACTCGCTCATCGGCACATGCAGCGCACCCTCGGCGTGCCCCGCCGCCCACTCGTCGTCCTCGCGGACATCGAGGACCAGAGCGTCGGCCGGCACCTCGGCGACGTCCACCGAGGGCAGCTGGGCGAAATTCATGGGTCATGCCTTCTCTCATACGAACCCGGCAGGTCCTGCGAACGCTACTGCACCAGCTTCGCCAGCTCCGCCTCACGACCGGCCACCTCGGCCAGCAGCTGCTCGGCGATCTCCTCGAGGAGCCGGTCCGGATCGTCCGGCGCCATCCGCAGCATCGAACCGATCGCGCTGTCCTCCAGCTCCCGGGCGACCAGCGCGAGGAGCTCCTTGCGCCGGCTCAGCCACTCCAGCCGCGCGTACAGCTCCTCGCTCTCGCTGGGCAGCGCCTCCGGCGGCACCGGACCCGCCGCCCACTCCTCGGCCAGCTCCCGCAGCAGCACCTCGTCACCCCGCCCGTACGCGGCGTTGACCCGGGCGATGAACTCGTCCCGCCGCGCCCGCTCGGTGTCGTCCTGCGCCAGATCCGGGTGCGCCTTGCGCGCCAGCTCGCGATAGAGCCTGCGTACTTCTTCGCTCGGCCGGACCCGCTTGGGCGGCCGCACCGGCTGATCGGTGAGCATCGAGGCGGCCTCGGGGGAGAGGCCGTCGGAGTCCATCCAGTCGTGGAAGAGCTCCTCGACCCCCGGCATCGGCATGACCGCCGCCCGCGCCTCCCGCGCCTTGCGCAGGTCCTCGGGGTCGCCGCTCTGCGCCGCCCTGGCCTCGGCGAGCTGCGCGTCCAGTTCATCGAGCCGGGCGTACATCGGGCCGAGCTTCTGGTGGTGCAGACGGGAGAAGTTCTCCACCTCGACCCGGAAGGTCTCCACCGCGATCTCGAACTCGATCAACGCCTGTTCGGCCGCCCGCACCGCGCGCTCCAGCCGGGCCTCGGGCCGCTCGGCCCCGGCCTGCCCGTCCAACGACGCGCCCGGGACACCTCCCGGGGCTACCGGAGTGGTCAGCGGGTCCTCGTTCCGGGCAGTCGTACCGCCGGCAGCTTCGTCCGTCACCGGTCCAGCGTACGGGCGGCGAGGGCGGGGTGGGGGCCCGGGGGCGCCGCCGCGCGCGCCCGGCCCCCCCCCCGCCCCGCCGGGGGCCCCCCCCCCCGCCCCCCCCC